>JASFRP010000212.1:0-6291 GCA_050114895.1 Gemmatimonadota bacterium | reverse complement strand
GAGACTTCCAGCCAGAGAGCCGGTGTCATGTTCGTGCTCCCCACGTTGGCCACGTTCTGCACCTCGATCCGGGCCACCTGGTCCAGCCCGGGGACCGCCGCCACCAGCTGCTCACCGGGAAGGTTGGAGGTGTAGCCCCCCTCCTCCTCGGACTGGGTGCTGGCGATGGTTCCCCCGGTGGAGAGCACCACCACGACGGGGAGCTCCTGTGCCTCCACCCTCCTTGTCCCTCCCGTCCCGACGGGCGCGTGGGTCGGGAAGGCAAGGGCGGAGAGTACGAGGAGTGCGATGGAATACCGCATGGGGAGGTTCCCTTTCTCGGTCCGGAAAAGCGCCTTCCAGTCACCTGAAATCTGGCAGAAGGTCCGAGGCGACCCCACCCTCCTACTCCCCGGCGAATCTCCGATACAGGAGAAAGGTCGCGACGAAGGAGCCCACCAAGAGGATGGTGGGAATCAGGACCGTCCAGACAAGGCCCCCGATGGGGGGGTCGACAGGCAGCGGGGCCATGGCTTCCGCATCCTGAAGAGCGGACGCCAGGGCCGTCGCCGGGGACACGAGCCCCGCCAGGAGTGCAGTCGCCGAAGCCGTTGCCCCCCGGTATCCACAGAGCCTTCGCAGGATTCTCATTCCTCCTCCTCCCCGTGCCTCTTCTTCCATCCGTACCACGCCAGGGCCATCCCCAGGAAAGAGGCGGCGTAGGCGATGCTCATGCCGACGACGGTAACGAGTCCCTGATCCATGGCTACGCCTCCTCCCAGCGCACGCCGCGCTCCAGGTCTTCAAGATAGGCCGCCTGCCGCTGCTCATACTCTGCGGAGACCGCTCTCAGCTTCGGGTCGATGATCCAGTAGATGAGACCGGTGCCGACTACGGCTCCCAGCGTCATCATGATGCCACCGGGGCGAAGGAGGAGGAGGGAAGCCACGCCGATCATGAAGAAGGCCATGACCAGGGGGGAGAGGACGATGACCATCCAATCCTCCCGGGTCCACTCCTCGGCTTCCGCCGCGGTCCAGGTGCGTTTGATCAGGGGACGCCGCCTCGAAGTGGCGTGCGTAGCGCCCGAGAGGGAGCCTTCCACGCCGGGAGGCGTTCCAGTCTCTCCTGAGACCCCGAGCGCCGCTCCGGGCTCCCTCTCCGCGATCAACCCGCGACGCACGGCCTCCCGGTGCACCGGTCCCCACCAGCCCAGGGGCCGGGTCTGTAGGTAGTACCGGATGAGATGGTCCATCTCCTCGGGTTTGGTCAGGAGGGTCGTGGGAAGGAACACGAGGGCCCCAAGGGCCATGAGGAGCCAGAACTGAAGGTAATCGGGGAGGGGTGGAAAAACGCCAAATGCCGGGAGGATCCAGACCACCAGCCACGCGACCCCCAGGTTGGCCATCCAGGCCGACAGGTACCCCCAGGCGTTGAAACGCCACCACACCACCTGGAGGATGTTGGGAAGCCAGATCCCGGCCATCATGAGCCAGAGGGCGAAGATCAGCCACTGGGTGATCTCCTGCATCATCATTCCGTAGAAGAAGGACCCCAGGAGGAGGACGGCCGTCACCAGGCGTCCAACCCGGACCAGGGTCTTCTCCGAGGCGTCGGGACTCAGGTAGCGCTGGAAGAGGTCCCGCGTGAAGTAGAGGGCCCCGAGGTTCAGATGGCTGGAGATGGTGGAGAGGTGAATCGCCAAGATAGCGGCGAAGAACACGCCGATGAGTCCCGCCGGTAACAGCTCGAACCCCAGGCGGAACCAGCCGAGCTCATAGTCTGCGACATCGGCGATTCCCGGTGCCAGGACGAAGAAGGCCAGGATGGAAGCGGCCCAGAAACCGTTCCGGATGAGGGTGATGGTGCCCCCGGCCCAGATGCCGTAGGCTGCGTCCCGGACCGACCCGGCCGACTGGATCCTCTGGGCCTCCGGATACCAGTCGATGCTCGTTCCCATCCCGAACCCCCCCACCACGGCAATGACCAGCATGGTCAGGAACCAGGCTGCAGGGAAATCCCCCGAGAAGAGGCCGGTGAAGGCAAAGGCGTTCATGCGCCATGCCTCCCCCATCTCTACCAGGCGTCCGCCGAGCTCCGTCGGCCCACCTACCGCGGCGATCCCCACCAGGGACACGACAAGGATGGCGAAGATGGCCACGATACCCTGAAGGAAGTCGCCCATCACCACCCCCCAGTAGCCGGCCACCAGGGTGTAGGCCGCCGTGATGAGCGTCGGGAAAACGAGGCCGACCCACACGGGCCACCCGAAGACCAGCGCCCCCACCTTCCCCATGGCCATTCCCACCCACCCCAGGATGAACATGTTCATGAAGACCTGCCAACCGGCCAGCCATCCCCTCAGCAGCTCCGCCCCCATTCCCCCGAAGCGCATGATCTGCCACTCCGCCTGCGAGTAGGCGAGGGAGCGGCGAAAAATCCGTGCCGACACGAAGGAGCCGATGGCGGTCCAGGCCGTGAAGAAGGTGTACCAGAGGCCACGGTACCCGTGTGCGTAGATGACGCCGGTTACCCACATGGGGGTGTCGGTGGCGGTGTGGGTGCTGAATACCGACGAGGCCGGAAGCCACCAGGGAAGCCTTCTCCCCGCCAGGAAGAAATCGGATTCCGAACGCCTGGCCAGGCGGTAGAAGAAGAAGGCGCCTCCCACCATGAGGAGGAGGAATGCACCGGCCCAAAACCAGTCAAGAGCTGAGAAACGGATCAAGATGCCTCCAGATGGGACGTTCCAGGCACAGCGCCGAAGCGCTCCCCGACCCTGCCCGGCGGACTCTCCCGCCCATCCGCGTGTACCGGGCGCCAGACGAAGCTACGATTGGGGTGCGAACTGGACAACGCGCGTGTTGCCGGGACACCTTCCGGAGGAAGGGTCGCCCCTGGCACTAGCCTGGGAGGCTCCGAGCCCCAAAGTTGGAGGCTCCAGACGCGAGCCCCGGATGGGCCGACGTCAGATCAGGGGTCCCGAACCTGGGATCCCACCCGACCAGGAGGAGCAGACGACGTGGCTGACCATCTCGCCGCATTAGGAATCGGAAGCGAGTCTCAGGAGGAACGCCGGGACCAGGTACGGCGGATCCTCAAGGAATCCCGGCCCCAATCCAAGCGGGCCGATAGCATGACGCTCCGGTGGACCGACCCGTCGGGAGCCGAGCTGTGGATCTATGTGGACGAGACGGGAGCCATGAAATCGGTCCAGCCTCATTTCGCTGGTGGCACCCGGATCACGCTGGAGATCCAGGACGTTCTCGAGCGATCCGAGATATCCCCGTACGACGGGGGATTCCTGGGGCTCACGCAGACCGGGGGAACGAACCCCGCTCTCGGGCCAGGTTTCCCGTTGATCTTCGATGCGCCTGATTTCCCCGACGTAAAGGGCGCGTTTCTCACGGCCAGGCACGACGTGGAACTGGCTGCCTTCGCGGTGGAGCTGAACGCCTACGAGACTGAGGAGGAGTTCAAGGAAGCCCAGCCTGCCATGAAGCCCCTGGATCTCCCCGCCTTCATCCCCGCAGGTCTCCTGGGCATGAGTCAGGGAGACGTGCCCACGGCACACGCTCTCATGGTGGGCCGTCTCCTGGAGGGAGAGGAGGTCACGAATCGACTCACAGGCTGTGGGTTCTACAAGATCCTCCTGGAGACGCCCGCCGGGCCACTGGTGTTGATCGTGGAGCCGGACCTCCTGGAAGAACTTCCTCCGAAGGGGACCGTCCTCCAGGCCGGAGCCTGGATTTCGGGGCGCATCGCACCGGAGAACGACGAAAGGTAGGTAGCGGCGTTGGGTGGCGGCCCCACCCTTCCGGCATGAGGAACACCGTATCATCAAGGGAGGGCACCGAACATGTTCCGGCGGACTCTTCAAACCATCGCCCCCGGCTTGACCTTCGTGATCATCTCGGCCTGTGCCGAGGAGCCGGGATCGGTCCCGGAGGTGCCTGCAGAGGAGATCTCCGCTCAGGTTGCCGAGCTGGACGCGGTCCATGAAGTCATGTTCCCCATGTGGCACGAGGCGTTCCGGGCCCGGGACATTGCCGCCATCCAGGCGGCGGTGCCTGAATTTCAGCCCCTCCTCGAGGCCCTGGACACCGCCACGCTCCCGGGCATCCTCCAGGACCAGCAGGAGGACTGGGACGGGGCGAAGGCCCATCTCATGGAGTCCTACCAATGGTTGCAGTCCGCCGCCGATGCCGGGAACGAGGACGCGATACTGGGCTCCGCCGAAGCCTTTCACATGAGCTATGAGGCCATGGAGAGGATCATCAGGCCGGTGGTCCCCGAGCTGGAAGCCTTCCACCAGCACCTCTATGGCGTCTACCACTACTACGGCCCCGGATTCGACCTCGAAAAGATCCGGGAAGGGGCCGACGCCATGGGGTCTGCGATTCCCCCCCTCGAGGCCGCGCAGCTCCCATCCAACCTGCAGGACCGGCAGGCCGACTTTGAGGCCCGGGTCGTTCATCTCGGAGACCAGGTCGCGATCCTCCTCATCGCTCTGGAGAACCCGTCCAGGGCCGAGGTGCAGGAGGCCGTGGAGGCAGTCCACACCGCGTATCAGTCCGTGAAAGAGATCTTCGACTGATATCAGGATGTCCGAGCCCACCCGCAGAGAGTTTCTGAAGAAGGGGACCGCTGTCGTCCTGGGCACCGGCACGGCAGGAAGAGGGCTGGCCAGCACCAGGGGGCCGACCCTGCTCCAGGGCCCGGGCCGCACCCAGGATTTCACCTCCCGGCGCCCCCCCCCGGGCGAGCGCCGGTTCCGCTCCGAAGCAGTGGAGGATACGGTCCGGCGCATCTCAGGGGATATCGCCGACCCCGAGCTGGCGTGGCTCTTCCGCAACTGCTTTCCCAACACGCTGGACACGACGGTGGACTTTGGGACCCGGGAGGGGAGCCCCGACACCTTCGTCATCACCGGAGACATCGAGGCCATGTGGCTTCGGGACTCCACGGCGCAGGTCTGGCCGTACCTCCCCCTCACCCCCAATGACCCCCATCTCCGGGAGCTGATCCAGGGGGTGATCCATCGCCAGACGCGATGTATCCTCATCGATCCTTATGCCAACGCCTTCAACAAGGAGCCGGGAGAGAGCCCCTGGAAGGACGACCTCACCGAGATGAGACCGGAGCTCCACGAGCGAAAATGGGAGGTCGATTCCCTCTGCTATCCCATCCGGCTTGCGCACGGATACTGGAGGACAACCGGGGACACGACTCCTTTCGACGGGGTGTGGCTGGCGGCCATGGAGCTCGTTCTTCGGACCTTCCGGGAGCAGCAGCGCAGGGACGGCCCAGGGCCCTACAAATTCCAGCGGGTGACGGGCTGGCAGACCGACACCGTGGCAGGCGCCGGATACGGGAACCCGATCCGTCCGGTGGGTCTCATCGTCTCCATCTTCAGGCCTTCGGACGATGCCACCATCTTCCCCTTCCTCGTCCCCTCCAACCACTTCGCCGTGGTGTCTCTCAGACAGCTGGCTGAGATGGCCCGAACCATCAGCGGAAGAGAAGGGTTCGCATCCGCATGCGAGGCCCTGGCAGCGGAAGTGGACGCGGCCCTGGCAGCCCACGCCGTCGTGGAGCACCCGGTCCACGGGCGGCTCTGGGCCTATGAGGTGGACGGGTTCGGGAACCGACACCACATGGACGACGCGAACATTCCCAGCCTCCTCTCCCTCCCCTACCTGGGGGCTTGCACCCCTTCGGACCCCCTCTACCGCCGGACCCGCGCCTTTGTCTTCAGCCCCGAGAACCCCTACTTCTTCCGGGGAGCGGCCGGGGAGGGGATTGGAGGTCCCCACGTGGGGATGGAGATGATCTGGCCCCTGGGAATCACCATGCGGGGTCTGACGTCCTCCGACGACGACGAGATCTCCCGGTGCCTCCGAATGCTGAAGGAGACCCACGCCGGTACGGGCTTCATGCACGAGTCTTTTCATCAGGACGACCCGAACCGATTCACCCGCGCCTGGTTTGCGTGGGCGAACACCTTGTTCGGGGAGCTGATTCTCAAGGTCCACAGGGAGCGCCCCCACATTCTTCAAAGGAGCCTGTCCGCCTGAGGTCCGGCGTTCCGCGAGGGAAGCGGACCCCCGGGCCCAGCGGGCTGGTGCTAGAGGCTGACATCATGCGCCGACTCTCTCTCCTGGCTGTCGGTCTCGCGCTGACGGCCGCAGCGTGCGAGCCTCCGGATCCACCCTCCAGACGGGGGAGCATCGAGGAGATGGAGCTCCTTACCCGGTACGTGGATCCCCTCATCGGTACCGGCGGACACGGACACGTCTATCCCGGCGCCAC
>JASFRP010000211.1:0-6305 GCA_050114895.1 Gemmatimonadota bacterium | reverse complement strand
CGGCCTCCTCAGGCTCCTTTCGGCGGGCGCATGGGCCGAATCCTGGAGAAAGGGATGCGGGGGCTCCCGGGCAGACCCTCGGTCTTCTGGTGGACCTGGCTTTGGACCTGCGTGAATTGGGGTGTGAAGCTCCTGGCCTTCGCGTGGATCCTGAGGATGTTCACCTCCCTTCCCTACGGCACCGCGCTTCTGGGCAGCATCACCGGAGAGGTCTCGTCGGTGCTACCCGTCCACGGGGTCGCGGGGGCGGGAACCTATGAGGCCGGGGTTGCGCTGGGACTGCTCCCCCTCGGCGTGGGGGCGGAGGCCGCTCTCAGAGGAGGCGTGAATCTCCACCTCTTCGTCCTGGGGGTATCGCTGCTGGGCGGAGTGATTGCCCTCCTGCTCCCGGTCCGAAGCAGGAGGAATCCGGACCTTTCGAGGCGGGAAGCCCGCGAAGCGGGTGAGGCCGACGAGGAATCGTAGTATCTTCCGTGCCATGACGGATTCCCGGACCCGCCCCACTCTCTCGGTGGTGATCCCCTTCTATAACGAGGGGGAGAACGTAGACCGGCTCGTGGAGGAGCTTCACGAGGCCATGGCCCACTCGCCCTGGCCCTGGGAAGCCGTCCTGGTGGACGACGGAAGCAGGGATGACACCCTGGCTCGTATGGAGGCTCTTCGCCAGCGGTTCGGCCATCACCTGACGGTAGTGACCCTTCAGCGAAACTTTGGCCAGACCGCCGCCACCCAGGCCGGGATCGACGTGGCTTCGGGCGATCTGGTGGCCACCCTGGACGGGGATCGCCAGAACGACCCGGCGGACATCCCGCGACTCGTCCGCCAGCTCCAGGAGGAGGAGCTGGACCTCATCGTGGGGTGGCGAAAGAACCGGCGGGACGGGTTCATCCTTCGGCGGTTGCCCTCCATCCTGGCCAACGTCCTCATCGGCCGGGTGACGGGAGTCCGCCTGCACGACTACGGATGCAGCCTGAAAGTGTACCGGGCCTCCGTCCTCCGAGCCCTCCGTCTGTACGGAGAGATGCACCGGTTCATTCCCGCCTGGTTCGCCTCCGCCACCTCTCCCGCTCGGATCGCCGAGAGCGTCGTGAACCACCGGCCTCGGGTGGCGGGAAAATCCAAGTACGGGCTGGGACGCACCTTCCGGGTCCTGCTCGACCTCCTCTCCGTTCATTTCTTCATGAGGTACTGGACCCGTCCCGGGCACTTCTTCGGCTCCATCGGGTTGGCGTTCGGAGCCGTGGGGGGAGCCGTCCTGGCCTACCTGGGATGGGTCAAATTCGGCCTGGGCCAGGATATCGGTACGAGACCTCTCCTCCTGGTGGGTGTCGTCCTGGTCATCGCGTCCCTTCAGTTCCTCACCACCGGGGTCGTGGCGGAGCTCCTCACCCGGACCTACTTCGAGTCCTCCGATGTGAAACCCTACCTGGCTCGGGAAATCCACGGGGGGAAGGGTGAGTCCTGGGCGGGGCCCGGTGTCTGACCTGGCGAGATCCTACCCCGAGCTGACCCGTCGAAGCCGGTGGGGGCCCCTCCTCCTCATGGGTCTGGCGGTGTTCCTCGCCTTCTTCCTGAATCTGGGAAGCGCGCCGCTCTTCGATCGGGATGAGGGAGCCTTCAGCGAAGCCACCCGGGAGATGGTGGCGAGCGGGAACTACGTCTCCACCACCCTGAACGGTGAGCCTCGGTATGACAAACCCATCCTCACCTATTACGTGCAGGCCGTGGGCGTGGCTCTCCTGGGCTGGAACGAGTGGGGACTCCGCCTCCACTCGGCGCTGGCCGCGACCCTCTGGGTATTGCTCGTCTGGGGCTTCGCCCGGCGGGAGTGGGACGAAACCACGGGTTGGGTGGCGGGCCTGGTCACGGCGACCTCTCTCTGGGTGAGCATCATCGGGCGGGCCGCGACGGCAGATGCCCTGCTGAACCTCTTCCTGGCTCTCACCCTCTTCGACCTCTACCGCTTCTGGCGTGGGAAGAGGAAGGGGGCACTGTACCGGGTGTTCCTGTGGTCAGGCCTCGGGTTTCTCACGAAAGGCCCTGTCGCCGTGGCGATTCCCCTGGCGGCAGCCTTCCTGTTGGCCCTGGTTCGGGGGCAGCTCCCGCGATATCTCAGGGCCGTGTTCAACCCGGTGGGGTGGCTCATCTTCTTCGGGGTGGCGGGCCCCTGGTACCTGGCGGCATACCTTCGAGACGGTCAGGCCTTCATCGACGGGTTCTTTCTCCGCCATAACCTGAACCGGTTCGCCGACACCATGGAGGGCCACGGCGGCGCCGTCTACTACTACTTCCTGATGGTGCTCATCGTGGTGCTCCCCCACACGAGCCTCCTACTGAAGACCCTGAGGAAGGTCAGAGTCGCCACCCGCTCCGATCTGGAGCTCTTCCTCTGGCTCTGGTTCGGGTTCGTCTTTCTCTTCTTTACCGTCTCCAGCACACAGCTCCCTCACTACATCCTCTACGGCGCCACTCCACTCTTCCTGCTCATGGCCCGATACCGTGAGGAGCTCCGAAGCCCCTTTCTGACGCTCCTTCCCGCGATCCTCCTGTCTTCCCTCCTCTTCCTCCTGCCGGAGGTGTGGCGGATCGCGGAGCCCCTGGTGGACGATGCCTTCGCGGTGGCGGTCATGAGCATCGCACCCCAGGCCTTCGATCTGGAGTATCGAGTCTGGACGGGTGCGGGGTTGGCTGGAATCGTGGGGCTTCTGTTCGTGCGGCGGTGGGCACCCTGGCAGCGTCTCATGGGGGCGGGACTCATCACCGCGGGAATCGTCGCGCTGGCCCTCTTTCCGACCTATGGCGCGATCCAGCAGGGGCCCACCAGGGAGGCAGCCCGCCTCGCCCGGAGCGAAGGGTGGGACGTGGTCATGTGGCGCCTGGACATGCCCAGCTTCGCAGTCTACTACGGGGACATTACGCCACTGAGGGCGCCGGAGCCCGGGGAAGTCGTCTTCACGCGGATCACCCGGCTACCGCAACTCGACGTCCCCACGCAGGTCGTATTCCAGAAGGGAGGCATCGTGCTGGCCCGAGCCCTGCAGCGGAGCGGGACGGAGTCGTCGGGTCCACCCGTGAACCCCCCTCCGCAGAATGCCCCGTGACGTGACGGCCCGGAGTTACGTGAGAGCGCCGGCGTGGCTGGCTCTCGGTGTGCCGGTCGTGGCCCTGACTCTCCTGGCCTGGGTGGAGCTGGCAGGTCTCGATCCGGCCCTCTTTCGCTTCTTCAATGACTTGCCGCTCCGTACAGGACCGGCTTTCTGGGCCCACGTCACCATCCTCGGGGATGGCCTGGTCTGTGCGGTCCTCTTCCTGCCCTGGATCCGCAGCCACCCCGAGCGCGTCTGGGGAGGCGTCCTCGGGGCTCTGACGATGTTCCTTATCCTCCGGCTCTTCAAGGGGACATGGAGTCTACCCCGTCCCCTCGCGGTATTGCCGGCCGAATCCGTCCACGTCATCGGGCCCGGACATCGACGGGGCTCCTTCCCATCGGGCCATACGTCCACTGTCTTCCTCCTGGTGGGGATCTGGGCCCTCTCCGCCCGGAAGGGCCTTCTCGCCGGCCTCCTCATCGTACCGGGAATGCTCGTGGGGATCTCCCGGATGGCCGTGGGGGTCCACTGGCCGTCGGATGTCCTGGCGGGGGCCGCACTGGGGTGGACCACCGCCTGGCTGGGTCTTCGCTGGGCCGGCCGGACTCCGTGGGGGACGGGGCGCACAGCTCAGCTGATTCTGGGGGCTCTCCTCCTCATCTGCGCCCTGGTGCTCCTGGTGGTGGACCACACCGGCTATCCCGGCGTCCTGGGCTTCCAGAGGATCGTGGCGACGGTCTGTATCGGTCTGGGAGGGAATGAGCTTCGACAGCTTCTCCGCGCTCCTCGGGACGCTGGCTTTTCTCGGCCCTAGATGGAAGATTTGCGTTACGCGACCGAGTAACGTCCGCGACGGAACCTGAACAGGCCCACGCGGGTTCTGTGACGATCGAGGGTTTTCTTTCCTCCGCACCTGGGGGCGCCCCGGGTCCGGAATTGCCGTCTGTTATCAGAAGGATCACCGCAATGGCCAGCCAAGACCTGCTGCGCGAGCTCCGAAGCTTTGTCATGGACCACCCTCACGGCTGGAGCCACGACGAGTGGTTGGGACTCCTCTACCACCTCACCCAGGAGGGGATCGACACCGATGACGAGAAAGGGATCGGGCTGGTCCTGGAACGGGAACGGCTGACGCACACGCTGGGAAACCTCTCCATCAAGGGGTTGGGGCCGAAGCGGAGGGAAGCCCTGGCGGATCACTTCGGATCCCTCTGGAGACTGATGGAGGCCTCGCCGGAAGAAATCGCCCAGGTTCCGGGGGTCCCCCGGTCTCTGGCGGACCAGATCTCCGACGTACTCCAGTAGGGTGTCCGGCACGGGTGGACGATGGGGCGTGACGGAGCTATTACCTCCCCATGCCCGACGATCACTTCGACGTGCTCATCGTGGGAGGTGGGGTCATGGGAAGCTCCACCGCCTTCTTCCTCTCCGTCCCCGGCGCACCCCCGGGCCTCAGGGTCGCCGTGGTGGAGCGGGATCCCACCTACGCCCATGCCTCCACCGCTCTCTCGGTAGGAGGGTTGCGTCAGCAGTTTTCCACCCCGGAGAATATCCTTCTCTCCCGCTTTACCGCTGAGTTTCTTTCCTCGGCTCCCTGGGAGCTCGCAGTGGGGGACGACACCCCTGACCTGGGGTTCGTGGAGGCAGGCTACCTGTTCCTCGCCTCGAAAGCCGGCCTGGGCGCCCTCACGGCCAACCATGCCCGCCAGACCTCCCTGGGGGCCGAGGTTGCCCTTCTCGAGCCGGAGCAGCTGAAGAGCCGGTTCCCCTGGCTCGAAGTCGGGGATCTCGCGGGCGGCTCCCTTGGCCTGCAGGGTGAGGGTTGGCTCGATCCCTACTCCCTCCTCCAGGCCTTCAAACGGAAGGCCGTGACCCAGGGCGTGGTGTATCTCCAGGACAGCGTCACGGAGATCGGCGTGGCGTCGGGACGCGTATCCGGCGTGCGCACGGCCTCCGGGAGCAGGCTCGGAGTGGGCGCCCTGGTGAACGCGGCAGGCCCCCGGGCTCGGGAGGTGGCGCTGATGGCCGGGATCGACGACCTGCCGGTCAGCCCTCGGAAACGCATCGTCTACAGAATTCACTGCCGAGAGCCCCTCCCGGGAGCACCTCTCACCATCGACCCTTCGGGCGTGTACTTCAGGCCGGAGGGTTCGGGCTTTCTCTGTGGTGTCTCTCCCCCCGAGAGCCAGGACCCCGACACTCTGGACCTCGAGATGGAGTACGGGTGGTTCGACGAGATCGTGTGGCCCACCCTTGCCCACCGGGTACCGGCATTCCAGGCGGTGAAGCTGGGCTCCTCCTGGGCAGGCCATTACGCCGTCAACACCATGGACCAGAACGCCATCGTGGGTCCTCATCCCCGCATCGAAAACCTCTTCTTCGCAAACGGATTCTCCGGCCACGGCCTTCAGCACGCTCCCGGGATCGGGAGAGCCCTGAGCGAGCTGATTCTCTGGGGTGGTTTCAGGTCTCTGGACCTGAGCCGCTTTGGGTTCCAGCGCTTCGCGTCGGGCAATCTGATCAAGGAGGTCAACGTCGTATGACCATCCACGGACGACACACCATCTCCCTCTTCCTGGGGCCCCTCGCCCTCCTCCTTCTCACATCGGGATGTTCCGGTCCGGGAGCCTCTTCCCTGGACCTGAGCTGGTCCGGTGTCCCGGATCGCCCCTGGCCCGGACCGGTGATCTGGCCGAACCGGGTCCAGGACTGGGCGGTGAGAGGGGAACGCCTGGAGGCGGAACTGGCCCTGCCCATGCGCACGGCCCACCTCCTCACCCGAGAGGTGGACCTCCGGCGGGGTGAAGTGTCTGTGAGGATCGAGATGGGCCTGCGCACCTCTCCGGGGGCAGGGGAGACCCGAGGGGGTGATGCCGAGGCTCCCGGTGAGGATCTCCTGCAGGTGAGCGCCGCCGGGATGCTCCTGGGGGCCGGAGGGACAGATCTGGATCCCAGGCAAAGGTCCCTCATCCACCACAGCAGCGGTCCCGGAGGAGGGCTCTTCCTGGGTGTGGACGCGAACGGGTACTTGTTCGCCTCCGACTTCTCCGGTGGAACGGGCCCCGTGGCCCGGAGCGCCAATCCCCTGGCTGACACCGGCGCGCTGCGCCTCTCGGTTCGGGTAGTCCCGGAAGACGGAGGAGGAAGAGTGACCCTGCATGCCTCGTCCCTGGACACCGGTGAAGAGCCGGTCTCTCTGGACGCCGGAATCCTCCC
>JASFRP010000210.1:0-6314 GCA_050114895.1 Gemmatimonadota bacterium | reverse complement strand
CAGGTCCCGGTTCGTGGCAGCAACTAGCCTGAAGTCCACCGGAATCTGCTCCCTTCCCCCTACCCTCTTCACCTTCCGTTCCTGTAGGACCCGAAGGAGCTTCACCTGGATGGCGGCCGAAACCGTGCTAACCTCGTCCAGGAAGAGGGTCCCACCCGCCGCCTCCTCGAAGAGACCGCGCTTGCTCTGGATAGCCCCCGTGAACGAACCCTTCATGTGCCCGAAGAGCTCCGACTCCAGCAGGCCTTCGGGAAGAGCGGAGCAGTTGATGGCCACAAAGGGGCGTCTGGCCCTATCGGAAAGGTCGTGGATGCCTCTGGCCACGAGCTCCTTCCCCGTTCCCGTCTCCCCCGTGATGAGCACGGTGGCCCGGGTGGGAGCCACTCGCTCCATCAGGTCGAAGAGACGCTGCATGGGGGGGGACCGGCCCACCATCTTCGCTCCGGGGCCCTGCTCCGAAGCTCTCCGCCTCAGCTGAGCGACCTCCCGCCTCAGATCCGCCTCCTCCCGGGCCCGCTTCAGCGTCAGGAGAAGCTCCTCGGTGCGGAAGGGTTTGTTGATATAGTCGTAAGCTCCGAGGCGCATCGCCTCCACCGCCGTATCCACCGTGCCGAAGGCGGTCATCACGATGAACTGGGCGTCGGTCTGCGTGGCGGGGGCTGCGGAAAGAACGTTCAGCCCATGCATCCCAGGCAGGTTCAGGTCCAGGAGAACCAGGTCATAGAGGTGGTTGTCCAGGGCTTTCAGGCCGTCCTCTCCCGTCTCCACGGCATCGACCCGGTACCCCTCCTCCGAGAGGACCTTGATGAGGATGTCCCGCACGATCTCCTCGTCCTCCACCACCAGGACCCGGGGATTCACATCGGCGTGGGCCGTCTCGTCAGTCATCAATCGCCTTCTCGAGATACACGGTGAACGTGGCTCCCCCCAATTCCCCCCTTGGGTGGACTCTGATTCCCCCACCCTGCTCCACCAGGATCTGGCGGGTGAGGAACAGCCCCATTCCCGTCCCCCCCGTCGTGGAGACGAAGGGGAGGAAGATCCTGGAGCTCGCCTCTGGCGGAACGCCCGGCCCTGAATCCTCCACATGGAGGAAGATCCTGTCCCCATTCGCCTCGGTCCTCACCCTCACCATGCGCTGTCCGGTCCAGGCCTGGAGGACGCTTCGGGCGTTGAGGAGAAGGTTGACCAGGGCCTGAAGAACGTGATTCCGATCCCCCACCGCCCGGACAGAGCCCGCCCGGAGATCCGGTTGCAGCTCGATCTTCCAGGCGGAGAAGGAGCTTTCCATCAGATCACAGGCGGAATCCACGATCTCGCTCACATCCAGCTTGGCGAGATGGGGTCGACCGGGGTCCGCCAGGGCGATGAGCTGCCGGGTGAGACGAGTGATGCGCTCGGTTTGGGCAAGGACCTGGCGCAGGGCTTTCCGTTCCACCTCCCCCTGGCCCAGCGGTCCTTCCAGGAGGTGATCCACCGCCACCTGGATGGATGTGTTCGGACCCCCGATTTCCTGGGCGACGGTGGCGGCGAGCTGACCGACTGCAGCCATCTGTTCTGCTTCCACCATCCCCCGGAGCCACTCAGGATCCAACTCCTTCATGGGGAGCTCGACACCCCACAACCCGGTCGCCAGCTCCCGGAGGCGGGGTGGCTCCTCCTGCTTCCGAGGAGCCGTGGAGTCCAGGGCGGCCTGAAGCTGAGGTGGGAGATCGTTCACCTGCGTCGGCGTACCTACCCCAAGGCTTTCCAGGGCGTCTCTGGCAGCCTGATTCATGTAGAAGATCTCACCCCCGGGACGGAAGAGGAGGAACGCTCCCACATCCTCTCCGGGCTCCCAGGCCCCGGAGTGGGAATCCTGACTCTGGTCCCGGTGCTCAGCGGAGGAATCGATCCTCTCCGACCCGTCCGGCATTACCTTCGCTTCTCCTCTTTCCATCAGTCTTCCACGAACGCCTTCAGAAGGTCGAAGGCCGTAACAATCCCCTTCAGGCGGCCCTCTTCCACCACCAGAGCCCGGTGGATCCGGCCCTGAAGGAGGAACTTCGCTACCGCACTGACCGTCTCTCCAGGGCCCACCGTGAAGGCGGCAGGCGTCATGATATCGCCCACGGAGAATCCGTCGAAGAGATTCTCGGATATCGCCCCATTCTGGCCTTCCGCGGGGAACCGCCACTCCTCCGAGAGGAGGAAGTAGGGCGCCGCCGAGTCCTCGTCATAGTCGTCGTCCGGGACCGCCAATGGCTCCCATGAGAGAGTCCCGTCCGCCACCTCCGCCTCCTGTGCACCAAGACGGATGACGTCCGTGGTGGATACGACACCCAGAATCTCTCCAGCCTCCGAGACCACCGGGACCCCGCTGATCTGGTTGCCCACGAGGGTCCGGAGGAGCTCCCGCACGGACGTGTCCGGGGAGACGGTCACCACCGCCTGCTGCATGATCTCTTCGATATATCGAACCATATCTCCTGCCCGGCTACTCGGCTTCCGCGGTCCGTTGCCCCCCCAACGAGATTCGTGCCGGGGCTCACGGAGCGGGCCAGGCCAGCTTGAGAGGAGGCTAAGCTATTGTTTAGAAAAGGATTATGGAGCCAACCGCGGGCACGTGTCTCGGGTCTGCCGCAAAAGGAGTGGGACGGAATGGGTCAATTTGTCACACACCCGTGACCGGTGCGGACAAGATGACCGGTGTGGTCCCCGGAAGTCCCAACCCGCGCAGACGGGCTGATTCAGGAGGTGGGTTCACCCCCTCCTCTGCTCATCCGCTTCCGTACCGTTTCCTGATGTACCCTTCCAGGATTTCCTTGAATTCCCCCACCAGCCCCTCCCCCTTGAGCGTGGTGAAGTGTGCACCATCCACGTAGACCGGGGCTTTCGGCTCCTCGAAGGTACCCGGCAGGGAGATCCCGATATTGGCGTGTTTGGACTCTCCGGGCCCGTTCACCACGCACCCCATCACCGCCACCTCCAGCTCTTCCACCCCCGGAAACTCCCGGCGCCACCCGGGCATCTGGCTACGGATGTAGCTCTGGATCTCCTGCGCCATCTCCTGGAAGAAGGTGCTGGTGGTTCGACCGCAGCCCGGACAGGCCGTGACCTGAGGCTCGAAGCTCCGGAGGCCGAGGGACTGCAGGATCTGCTGCGCGACCCTGACCTCCTCAGTCCGGTCCCCCCCGGGTTGGGGGGTCAAGGACACCCGGATCGTGTCGCCGATGCCCTCCAGAAGAAGGGGCGCAAGGCCGGCGGAGCTGGCCACGATCCCCTTCGCTCCCATGCCCGCCTCCGTGAGGCCCAGGTGAAAGGGATAATCGCTGAGGGGGGCCATCTGCCGGTAAACCGCCACCAACTCCGGTACGGAGGAGACCTTTCCCGAGAGGATGATCCGGTCATGAGGGAGGCCCGTCTCCTCTGCCAAGGCAGCGGAACGCATGGCGCTCTCCACCATGGCGTCCCTGAGAACGGACCCGGCGTCCTTCGGCTCCCTGGCCTGGGCATTCCGATCCATCAACTCGGTGAGAAGCCGCTGATCCAGGGAACCCCAGTTCACCCCGATCCGAACCGGCTTCTCCTGGTCCATGGCCACTCGGATGATTGCCTGGAAATTGTCGTCCCTTCGGGTGGTTCCGACATTCCCCGGGTTGATCCGGTATTTGTCTAGGGCTCGAGCGGCATCCCGATACTTCCCGAGGAGTATGTGCCCGTTGTAGTGAAAATCCCCGATGATGGGTGTTCCCACTCCCTGGTCTCGAAGACGGGCCACGATCTCCGGCACCGCCCTCGCGGACGCTTCGTTGTTCACTGTAACCCGGACAAGCTCGCTGCCGGCTTCCGCGAGAGCGCGAACCTGCGCCACCGTGGCCGGAACGTCGGCCGTGTCGGTGTTGGTCATGGACTGGACCACCACCGGATTCTCCCCACCAACCCCCACTCTCCCCACATGAACGACGGTTGTCTTCCTGCGGAACACCATTGTCACGGATCGCTCCTGTAGCTCCACCTTGCGCTTCCTGTCGTCACAACCATCCAGGACACTACTAGGCCGTTGGACTCACAAAGGTTCAGCCCTCTCCTGCACGGGCACATGGGAAGCCGGGCATCCCCGCGGCCCTCCCCTCGGCGGGCCGGCCCCAGGGGGGGTCCTACTCCTCCCGCAGCTTCTCCAGGAGATGCAGCAGGCCCAGCGTGGGATCCGTGAGACGGACAGGGTGGAGGACCTCCCGGTATCTTTTCAGGTGATTTGTCACGAAGGCGGCAACCTGTTTCAGGGGAATCACCGTGTATCCCTCCCCCTCCTGTTCCACTCCGTCCCCGAACGCCGCGAGCCGGACCCTGGACGGAATCGCCACGTCCCCGTCCCTGATCCAAACCTCCCCCCTCTCCCTCAACTCCTCCACCGCCCGGCCCAGGCGGTCCGCCGGGAACATCCCGAAGCGAACCAGCGCTCGATAGAGGGTGTCCTCAGAGCGCATGTGAGGGTTGAGCCTCGGCTTGCCCGCCTTGACCTCGCCGATAATCAGGTCCATGGCGTCGACAGGGATCTCGAGGAAAGGGTCGGGAGGGAATTGCAGGTCGTCCAGAGGCCCGGGGCGCCCTTGAGCCACGATATGGGCGGCCCCCGGAAAGCGCAGGGCCAGGACATCGATATCCGTGACCTCGAAGTAGATACCGTCTTCCCCCTTCTTGATCACAGGGAGCTCGGTGGCGGTGAAGTAGCTATTGAGCTTCAAGTACGTTCGCACGAGAGAAACGGCTGCGTTCAATGGACGGTCTCCCTTTCGGGACTTCAAGTGGAGATTCCTCGAATGGGGATTAGAATACGCATCCGGCCCTCCCGCCTCCACCCCTGATCGGGAGAGGCCTGCCGTCCGTCACTCTTGTCCCCGTCCTGCCTCCTGGCCAAACTATGAAATAGGGGCATTCGAGTTCACGGACCGCCTCTTCGAAGGAGGTTTTATTATCTTCGGACCCCTTCCGCCACGGCGGGATGAGACCCTCGGCCGGGACACCGGTGAGGGCACCCGCTTCACCTGAGGCCCCTGTCCCGAACGCTCCCATGGACCCCTTCTTCTTCGGCCCTCCGCACCGACGGCTCTTCGGAATCATCACCGCCCCCGACAGGGGATCCTCGTCGAAGGGTGCCGTCCTCTGCCCGCCCCTCGGTCAGGAGGCGATTCGGGCCCACAGGTCCTATCGGCTCCTCTCGGATCAGCTCGCTCGGGCCGGATGCACCGCGCTCCGCTTTGATTACTTCGGTACCGGGGATTCCCTGGGGGCCTCGGATGAAAGCCGACCCGTCGAATGGCTGGAGGACATTCGGCTGGCCGTCCAGGAGCTGCGAGAACGGTCCGGAGTCGCCCGGATCTCCCTGATCGGCCTGAGGTTGGGAGGGTATCTGGCCACGGTGGCGGAGGTCAGAGCGGTGGCCCAACTGGTGCTGTGGGATCCGGTGACGGACCCGGTCCCATACGCTCAGGAGCTGGAGGAGGTTGCGTACAAGAGCGAAAAGTACGGGTTGGAAGTGGGCGGCCTCGTCTATTCTCCCGCCTTCCTGGAGGATCTCAGGGCTCTGAGCCTCGACGACGTCCGTCGAGTGCCGCGGGAGGTGAGGATCGTGACCTCCCGGGCCTCGCCAGGCCTCCCTGCCTTTCGGAAGAGTGTGGAAGCGAAGCGAGCCCGGGTCGACGAGGTTCAGATCGACGCACCTCCCGCGTGGGGTGCGGTGCAAACGCTCGGGGCAGGAGCCGTCCCGGTGGACGTTCTTCAGAAAGTGACAGAATGGGTGACCTGAATCAGTCCTGCACGGAATTCGCCACGGTCCTGGGGAGCGCGGAGAACCTGGTAGCCACCGGGACCAGGCCGAGTGTTGCGCCGGACGCTCCCCCACTACCGGCGGTCGTTCTCCTGACGGCCGGGATCATCCATCGAATCGGCCCTGACCGCCTCTACGTCCGCCTGGCTCGAGCCCTGGCCCAGGCGGGAGCGCTGGTCCTTCGGCTGGACTTCTCCGGCATCGGCGATAGCGGAGCACCGGCCCACCCCGCCAATATCCACCGTTCGGAAGCGGAGGCGCGGGAGATCTCCGAATGTCTCGATTTCCTCGAGAAGACGGAGGGCGCCCATCAGTTCATCCTGATGGGTCTCTGTTCGGGCGGCGACAACGCCCTTCTTGGGATGTCCCGGGACGAGAGAGTCGTCGGAGCGGTACTCCTCGATCCGTTCGCATTCAGGCCCTTCGGGTACTACCTGCGCTACTACGGACCCAGAATCCTGAAGCCCGCCGTGTGGTGGCGGTCCCTCACAGGGCGCTCCCCGTT
>JASFRP010000209.1:0-6321 GCA_050114895.1 Gemmatimonadota bacterium | reverse complement strand
GTGAGGTTGTTGTCGTGGCCGTGCTCGATGGAGAAGCGGAGCGACTCGTCGAAGTAGACCGGGTCGGTGACGTGGAAGCGGTAGACGTGGGTCCGTCCCAGCCAGCCGATGTCGTCGTTCACGCGCCCGTAGCCGTAGAAGGGGTGCGAGAACTTCGTCTTCGGCGACCAGGAGGTGTTGAAGTAGTCCTCCGTCCCCGTGCCGTGCAGGGACGGAGGCCAGGCTTCCCCGTCGATGAAGATCATGTCGTCCCCCTCGCCATACCACATGGGGCTGGGAGAGTGGACATAATAGTTCACCCCCACGAACTGCCCCTTGCCCTCCAGCTTCGCCACCAGGTAGTTCCGCTCCCCCGTGGTGTTCTTGCCCTGGGGCCCGAGGATGCTCCACTCGTTCTCCCCTTCGGGAAGGGCCTCCGTGCGCTGATGATTGTACCAGGCGTGGAATCGGCCCATCTCCTCGGGGAGAGCCTCCATCTCGACGTAGTCCACGTAGAAGTAGAAGGCGTCGATGGGCCTCCCGGAATCGTTCTCGACCTCGATGCGGGCGCCGTCGGAGAAGGGCATGACGAAGTAGCTCACCAGCCCACGGCCGTCCACGGGCCCTGCCGCCAGGGGGAGCGAGGCGTAGTTGTAGCTCTCGTCCCACCCCTGCCCGAAGAAGGGTCCGATGGGCGCCTCCACGCTGGGAGCCTCCTCCCCGTCCCAGTACATACGAAGGATGATGTCATTGCGGCTCAGCGTCGGCGGGGGCGGCGCGATGGTGATCCAGATGTGGTTGATCATTCCCGCCCCCTCCACCTCGAAGAGCGTGCGCCTCTCCCCGTCGGGGATCCGTTCGAACCGGTCGTTGTTTCCCCCGGTCCGATCGAAGCTGCTGACCCGTTTGCTGTGAACGCCGTCCCGGACCCGGGCCAGATCCAGGAGGGTTCCGTCCGCGGCCTGACCCCGGAGGGAGCCGGGGACCAGGAAGAGGGCGATCAGAAAAGCTGAAGCAGGGAGCTTGGACATGGCAGTATCCTCCTTTTGGATGGGGGAATCTGCCGGTGCGGCGGGGGTGTGGCAAAGAGGGACGGCACGCCGGACCCGCCCGGGGGCGGGGCGGGAGGTTGAGTCAGGGACCCCTTCTTCCAGGGCGGGGTCGGGCGGCGGGGGAATCCCGCCGGAGAGCCCTGCGGAGCCTGGGCGCCGTCAGCCCAGCGGCTCGAGCTTGAGGCGGAGGGAGTAGTCCTCGGGCTTGATCCTGACGTCGGTCCGGGGCGCCGGCATCAACTCCACAAGCGTCACCCGAATTCCCTGCCAATCCGCGGAGCGGGGGTCCAGGCCCGTGTTCATGCGGAGAGGAATGGTGGGACCCATCCCGGCACGGATTCCCACCTCCACCTCGGCGTTCCCCTGCCAGACGCACACGGCATCCACCGGGCACCGGGAATCGGACAGCACCTGGCCAAAGGCCAACCGGACCACGCTGCCATCCACCGCCACCTCGTCCCCGTATCCCAGGACGACCTCGCTGGACCGTTCCAGAAGCGTGGGAGAGAGATCGCTCTCCGGGTCCGTGGGGCTTCCGCACCCCTGGGATCCCAGCACCAGGCTCCAGCCAATCAGGGCCGACACCACCGTCCGCCGCATTATCTCACACCCCTTCTCTTGATCCTCAGGCTGTTGCCACAACCATGAGTACGACCGAGGGGCCAGGTTTGTGACGGACCTTTCTCCCCCACCCAGCTGCGCGAGTGCCGCCCCCGCTGAGCTTGCGCTCACCCTGCGCGAAAGGCATCCTTGGCGGATCTCAACAACCCACAAGAGAGAGAATCTCCTCTAGCGGAATGGACACCAGCGGCCGGAGGTAGGCAGAGGCTCTGGTGCATCGGCGGGGCGCAGCGCCCCGTCCCCCCCCCCCGAGAAGGAAGCTCGCATGGACGTGAAACGGTTCCTCACCGGCACGATCGTGGGTGGAGTGGTCCTGTTCGTGCTGGGCTGGCTCATTTGGATGGTGCTCTTTGCCGGGTTCTTCGAAGGCCAGACGGGAACGGCCATGGGCGTCCCCAAGGACCCACCAGTGATGTGGGCTCAAATCCTGGGGACCCTGTCGCTGGCCGCCCTCTACACGTTGATCATCCAATGGCGAGGGGATTCCACCGTGATGGATGGCCTCAAGACCGGCGCCATCGCAGGCTTCCTCCTCTGGTTCGGGGTGGATATCATCCTCTTCAGCGTCTGGAACGTCAGCACCCTCACCGGCACCATCTCCGATTCGATTCTGGAGCTGGTCAGGACTGCGATCACGGGGGCAGTGATCGTGGCGGTAGCGGGCAAGAAGGGGGCAGAAACCTGACGAGCCACGGGTCACGCGGAGGGCCACGAGGGGGCGAGAGCCCCGGCGGTGCCCTCTGGGCCCGGCGCCGTCTTTCGTCCCGTTTCCTCCCCACGCCCTGCGCGTGAGGTGGCCGAACACTTCCCGACTCCTTAGGATTCCCCTGTGTGAAGACGGGCGGATGGGGAACCTCCGCAGGGAGCCGGTCATGATCGTCCGCGCACGGGCCTTTCCCACTTCGGCAGCTCTCCTTCCTCTCCTAGTCGGCCTGGGGTCATGCAGTCCTGGCCAGGACGCCGAGCCACCGGGATACGCCCCACCGGATCCCGGAACGGTGCCCAACTTCGAGGTGGACCCCACCTGGCCCAAGCCCCTCCCCAACCAGTGGGTCCTCGGCCAGGTGGCCGGGGTGGCGGTGGACGCCCAGGATCACGTCTGGATCATCCACCGCCCGGGAAGCCTGACCCCCCAGGAGATCGGGGCCGCCCTCGATCCGCCCACGGCGGAGTGCTGCGTCCCGGCGCCCCCCGTCATCGAGTTCGACGCGGACGGCGGGGTCGTTCAGGCCTGGGGAGGCAGCGACCCTCAGGGTCCATGGCCGGAAACCGAGCACGGGATCTACGTCGATGCCGACGACCACGTGTGGATCGGCTCCAGCGGAATGGATGACCAGGTCGTCCTCAAGTTCACCCGGTCCGGTGAGCGACTCCTCCAGATCGGCGAGTTCGGGAGGACCGGGGGGAGCAACGACATGACCCTCCTGGGGCGTCCCACCGACTTCGCCTTGGACCCGGGTGCGAGGGAGGTCTACGTCACCGACGGATACGGCAACCGCCGCGTCATCGTCTTCGATTCCGAGACGGGAGACTACAAGCGCCACTGGGGGGCCTACGGAGAAACACCGGACGATGCCGATCTGGGTGCCTACGATCCCGCGGCTCCGCCGGCACGTTCTTTCAGAAGCCCGGTCCACGCGGTGGGCATTTCCCGGGACGGGAGGGTCTACGTGGCGGACCGGGTGAACGACCGCATCCAGGTGTTTGGGAAAGACGGCACCTTCCTGGAGGAATCCTTCATCCGTCCCGCTACCCTCTCCATGGGGTCGGCCTGGGACATCGCACTCTCCCCGGACCCGGACCAGGCCTGGCTCTACCTGGCGGACGGGACCAACAACAAGATCTGGATCCTGAGGCGGGAAGGGTTGGAGGTCGTGGCAGAGTTGGGCCGCAGCGGCCGGTACGCCGGTGAGTTCCACTGGGTCCACAGCCTGGCTGTGGATTCCCGTGGGAACCTCTACACGGCGGAGGTGGACACGGGGCAGCGGGTGCAGAGATTTCGCCCCGTCCGCTGAACGAAACCCTCGAACGCGATGGGCCCAGGCCGGAGCAGCGGTCCCGGCGGGTGCGATTGCTCCGCCGGCCTCCTGATCCACGTTCCGTTGCCTCCTGAATGCCAAACGCTCTTGTTGGCCAACCTGAAGGAACGGCCATAGCTTGAAAGGACAGGGTTCGTCCGGCTGAGCGACTGCCACCTCGAGACGGTTTCCCGAAAGAACAGCTGAATCCTGCACGGTCCGAACGGAGGGCGGGAATGGTTCCATTCGTGGGTATCCTGGCTGGGTTCTCGATCTCCCTCGTGGTCGCGGCATTCGCGGTCCCCTGGGTGCTGGACTGGCTCAGGAGAGACCTCGAGGGCGAGTCCGCCCCGGGGGAGGAGACTGTACCGGCGTGGGTCGTGGGGACTGTCGAGCGAGCCTTCTTCACGGTGGTTGTCGCCGCGGGGCTCTCCGGCGTGGTCATAGCCATGATCCTCTGGATCGCCGCGAAGATGGCGGCGGGCTGGGGTAGCGACGCCCAGGGGATCCAGAACAGCGAGGCCTTCAGGTTCACCGCCCTGCTGGGGGACCTCGTCTCCATGATATTCGCCCTTGTCGGGGGTGGCGTGGTGAGAATGGGGTGGTTGTTGATGGTGTAGCTCCGACGCCATGGCCGGGATCCCATGAGCGGGGCCGGGAGGAAGGCCCGCGAGGGGTCACGGCCCATGGCCATCTGCGCGTTCCGGATCGAGGGAGGGTCTTTCCATGATTTTGGCCGGCAGTCTCCGTCTTCTCCTCGCTCTGCTGATCGTTCTGCTGATCCTCGGTTGCGTCGGTGACGGCCACCTCTCTCGTGGGGGCATCGATCCGGATGAGGACCTTCCCACCTTGTGGGAGGAGGAGTTCTCTTCCGAAGCGGATGTCCCGCTTCAGGTCCACGACCCGAGTTGGAGGATGATCTTCGGCGAGCTACAGGTGTCCTCCTCCCTCGGGGCCGTCCGGGCTGCCCCGACCTCGAGGGAGGGGATCGACGATTACGCGTACCTCCCCCAACCGGCCACGAAGATCAGGATCGTTCAGGACTGGTACTGGGACAGCGCCGATGGAGTCGGGGCGGAAAACGTGGTGGGGATCAACGGTTCTCTGTATGAGTTGGATCTCTGGCAAGACCGGCTGCAGCTGTTCCGATATGACGGGGGGGGGGACCCGTCTGTATATGCCACCCTGAGGACTACTTCTCGCTTGGGTCTCGAATCGGGCTTCTACCGTCTGGTCTTCCTATGCTCCTATTCCGACGGGAAGTGGATCCTGTCGGGGGAGATCCAGGATCCCAACAGAGACTATCGGAAGCTCGCTGCGGTCCGCGAAACGACGGATTCAGTCCACGGCCCCTCCATCGGCCAAGGGCTGGGAATCTATAACAACAGCGGCAAGGCTTCCTACCTCCTGCGGATGCGCGTCGACGGATATTGAGCGGGCGCATCCACCCACCACCGGGGACCCGCAGGCCGGGGCTACCAGCGTACCCCCTGTTTTTCGCTGCAGCCACCGCCGTCCCCCGCTCGGTTCAGAGGTACCGCGCCACCGCCATGGTCAGGACGGAAATGCCGAGCCAGAGGGCGACCCACCGGGCGTGAGTCCTGGAACGGGACTTCATCGCACCGATCTCCGCCAGCGTGGCTTCCCTTTCACCTGCCTCCTGGTTGCCGGCGAGCATGGCGCTCAGCTCCGCCACCTTGAGGGTGGCCGGCCTCATGAGGAAGAACCCCTGCCCGAACCCCAGGAGCGCCGCGACCCCACCGATGCTGAGAGCCCCCCCGTACGGCGTCGTGACCCAACCCATACCGGATTCACTCAAGAGCCGTCCGTAGAGGTAGGCTCCGGAGAGGATGGTCAGGAGGGCGACCATAGGGAGGATGACCAGGAAGCCTCGCTTCTGGAGGGCCTGCATGACCCGGCCACCCTCGGGTCCGACAGAGCGAATGCTCGGCTCGAGAAAGAAGACGACAAAGAAGATCGTGCCGGCCCAGAACACACCCAGACCCACGTGCAGTATGCGGCCGACCAGAACGGGCAGGTTCATATTCTCTTCTCCGGGTTCGCGGGAGGGCCCTTTCACTGGCCCATACGCGAGATGCGGAGTTGAATGGTCCCGCCGGACACCTTCCCACCTGAAGCAACGAAAAGGAGGGGTAGACTGGGAAGAGGCGCGCAGACTCCGGAACGGTGATGGCCCAGCGTGTTTCCTGCTCTCGACTCACCTCACGGGATCTTGCTGATGATCCTCGCGTACTCCTCGGTATCGAAGGCCCGCATGGTGAGCGTGGTCACGTTCCCCAACGAGCCCATTTTCAGGGCGAAGGCTGCACCCATCTCGTCGTCGTCGGCCTCCGAGATGGCCACGAGGTCGTAGGGGCCCTGCGTCGAGTAGATAGCCAGGAGCTTCCCCCCCATCGCCTCCCAGGCGGCCGTAGCCTGCTTGATCCGCTCCGGGGAGTTCTTGATATCGCGGATGCCCTGCGCGGTGAACTTGTACAGCGTGACGTACTTTGCCATTGGATCACTCCCTCTTCTTGCATTGGAGACTGCGCGCCCCCGGACCCGTCTTCACCTCATCCCGGCATTTGTTCCTGAAGTGCCTCGGTGGGGGGAGTAAAGTCGAAAGGGTGATGCGACTCTCCTCAGAGCCG
>JASFRP010000208.1:0-6324 GCA_050114895.1 Gemmatimonadota bacterium | reverse complement strand
GGGTGCCAGCCTGAGGTTCGGGCCGGCGTCTCCCGGGTCCGCGAAGCCAGGGGTTCCCGCCGGGGCCTCGAAGGTCCCCCTGGTCGCCGTGAGGTCGGGGGCGAACTGGAGGGCCCCCGTGGGACAGGCCTCGGTGCAGGCCGGGTCGAGGCCCGCCTCCTGGCGGGGAGCACAGAAGTGACACTTGGTCATGACCCCCCGCCGGGCGTCGAAGGAGGGGGCGCCGAAGGGGCAGGCCATCTCGCAATACCTGCATCCGATGCACAGCTCTTCCTGCAGGAAGACGACGCCGTCCGGTCGTTTCACGAGGGCTCCGGAGGGGCATGCACGGGCACAGGGTGGGTCCTCGCAGTGATGGCAGGCGAGAGAGAAGTGGTAGGTGGGCCCCTTCGGCGCACGCCTCTGGTTCAACGTGAGGATCCGCCGCCAGGTCACCCCTTCCGGAAGGGCGTTCTGGATCCGGCAGGCCAGGACACAGGCCCCGCACCCCACGCACCGGTTCAGATCCAGAAGGAATCCCGTCACGCCCGCTCCACCTCCACCAGACACTCGTAAAAGGTGGCACCGTACCCCATGTCCGTGACTGCATCGTCCGTCACCAGGTTCATCCAGGGGTCGCCTTCCACGCAACGCCCCTCCAGGACGTGGACCACCCCGGGCCGGATCCCCGGAGCCAACCGCACAGGGACCTGGGCCGTGCCACGATCGTTCCGAATCCTGGCCATGTCTCCTTCGTCGAGCCCCCTTGCCCTGGCGTCCTGTGGGTGGATGTCCAGGACCCGGGAACGGTCCACCTCCTGGATCATGGAGAGGTTCCCGAACTGGGAGTGGATCCGATCCCGGGTCTTGCAGGTGAGAAGCTGGAGGGGGTATCGGGGTGCCATGGCCCCTTCATGTCCCTCGGGGAGGGGCTGGTATCCCGGTACCGGATCGACGCTCCACAGGCGAGCGGCCTCCTCCGATGAGAACTCCACCTTCCCCGAGGGGGTCGGAAAGCCCTCGTCGTCCCACGCCACATCTCCGTAATCGGAGAGATTCAGCGGTCGCTCCCGGAGCTCCTCCAGCACCCCTTCCCTGCCCGCAGGAAGCATGGCCCTGAGACGTTCCGAGGGGTCGAGATCGAAAGCCTCGGTGGTGAAACCGAACCGGACGCATAACCTCCGCCAGACCTCCGACTCGGGGAGGACCCCCTCCGGAGACTCGAATACCTTCTGTCTCAGCTGGAGGTAGGGATGCCAGTAGGCCGTAACCAGATCCTCTTCCTCGAAGAGGGTCTTCGCCGGGAGGACCAGATCCGCCATCCGTGCCGTATCGGTGAGGAACTGGTCCACCACCACCACGAACTCGAGCTCCTTCAGGCCTCTTCGGACTTCCGTGGTCCGGGGGTGCTGGCTCACCGGATTCGCCTTCTCGAACCAGGCCGCCCTCAGAGGGGGGGCCGACAGGTTCCGGAGGTTCCACCCGAGCCTGGACGTGGGGAATGACCGGCTTCCGTTGGAGGGGCCCGGGGGGATGCCGGGAGGCGGGCCCAGGCAGTGGCTCGCCAGATTCGCATACTGCCATCCGCCCCCGGGCTTCCCGACGTTCCCCGTGAGGGCGGGGAGGAGACAGACGGCTCGCATGGCCTGCCCGGCGTGCCGATGCCGCTGCAGGCCGAACCCGGCGATGAGGAGCCCGGGATCGGCGCCGGCGAACTCCCGTGCAAGGACTCTGATCTCCTCCTCACCGACGCCGGTGATCCCCGCGACGCGCTCCGGGGGAAAGTCGCCGATTCGCGCCCGATACTCCGGGAACCCGTGGGCGGAACGGGAGAGGAAATCTCCGTCGTGGAGACCCTCGGCGACGATGACGTGAGCCAGCCCCAGGGCCAGGGCAGCGTCGGTACCCGGCCTGGGCCTCAGGTGCAGGTCCGCCAGGTCTGTGGTATCGGTGCTCCGCGGGTCCACCACGGCGACCCTGGCCCCCAGCTCCTGGGCCTCCAGGATCAGCCGCCATTGGTGGATGTTGGTTTCCGCCGGGTTGTGCCCCCAGAGGAGGATATACCGGCTTTCCCGGGTCAGGACAGGGTGGCTGTGCCGGTTGTGGCCATATGTGAGACGCGTGGCTTCCAATCCCGCGGGCCAGCAGAGGTCGCCGTGGGCCCGGGTGCACCCGCCGAAGGGATTCCAGAAGGCCTCCGCCAGGGCCGAGAGGGCGCCGTGGCTCCCCGATCCCTCGTAGTGAAGGACCGCCAGAGGGCCCGACTCCTCCCGGATGACCCGGAGTCGGGTGGCGATCTCGTCCAGGGCTTCCTCCCAGGGAATGGTCTCGAACCGGCCCCGGGCGTTCTTCCTGAGGGGAGAGGTGAGGCGATCAGGATGGTGGGCTCGCTCCGCGTAGGAGAGCCCTTTGAGGCACACCTTCCCCTGAGTCGCCGGATTCTCGGGATCCCCGGTGATCTCGAGAATCCGGCCTCCATCCACCGTTACCAGCATCCCGCACGTGCAGTAGCAGTTCCGGGGGCAGACGGTGCGGATGGTGCGGAGCGTCACGGCCCCCCGTCCGGCTCCACCCTCACTGGAATCACTTTCAGCTCTGCCGTCTGCGTCACTGGATCATACCCTCCGCCGGTGAGGACATTGACGGGCACTTCGTTGAAGGCGAATGACACGAAGACGGTGCCTTGTGGAGAGCGGGGCGTCGCTTTGACCCTGACCCGGACACTCCCCCGTGGACTCGTGACCCGCGCCCACCCGCCATCCGATAGCCCAAGCTTCACCACGTCCTCCGGATGCACCTCCAGCGATTCCTCCGGAAGAAGGTAGTCGATACCGGCAGCCCGACCCGTCTGGGTCCGCGTGTGGTAGGCCTGGAGGCGTCGTCCTGTGGTGAGCCACACCGGGTACTCGTCGGAGATGAACTCCGCCGGGTCCCGGTACTCCACGATCTTGAAGATCCCCCGGCCGATGGGGAAGCCATCCTCGTGGAGACGGGGGGTCCCGGGGTGGTCGGCATGGGGGACCGGCCAGTTCAGTCCGGGGCCGTTCGTGATCCGTTCCCACGTGAGTCCGTTGTAGATGGGCATGAGGGAGGCGAGCTCATCGAACACGTCGGCGGCGCTCTCCCACTCGAACCCGCTGAACCCCAGTCGTCTGGCCAGCTGCGCCGTGATCCACCAGTCCGGTCTGGCCTCCCCGGGAGGAGGCACGGCGGCCCGAACCCGCTGAACGCGGCGTTCGGTGTTGGTGTAGGTCCCGTCGGTTTCCGCCCACGCGGTGGCCGGCAACACCACGTCCGCCAGCTCCGCCGTCTCCGTCTTGAAGATGTCCACCACGACCAGGTGATCCAGAGCCCGAAGCCCCTTCTCCACGAGAGCCCGGTCCGGATCCGAGACCACCGTGTTCTCGCCGTTGATGAGCATGGCCTTGAACTGCTCGCCCGCTTCCTCCAGGGCGGTCACTTTGGTGGGACCGATCTCCAGGGGCCCGGTTCGCCCCCATGCCGCCTGGAACTTGGCTTGATTCGCCGGATCGGTGACCTTCTGGAAGCCGGGGTAGTTGTTCGGGGCTGCCCCCATGTCTCCGGCACCCTGGACATTGTTCTGGCCTCGCATCGGGTTGATGCCCGTCCCCTCGCGGCCCACGTTTCCCGTCATCAGGGCCAGGTTCGAGAGGCTCTGAACGTTGTCCACTCCGCTGATATGCTCGGTGATCCCCAGGGTGTAGTAGATGGCACCCTTGTCGGCCCTTCCATACAAGATGGCCGCCTTCTCGATGTCAGCCGCGGGCACGCCGGTGATCTTCTCCGCCCACTCCGGGGTGAAGCGTTTCACGTGCTCCAGGAATTCCTCGGCCTGGCTCGTCTGCTCCGCCACGAAGGACTCGTCCACGAGCCCCTCCCGCTGGATGACGTGGGCCATGGCCAGGAGGAGTGCCGCATCGGACCCGACCCGGAGGGGAAGGTAGAGGTCCGCCAGTTCCGAGAGCTTGATACGACGGGGATCCGCCACGATGAGCTTCGCCCCCCTCGCCAGCCCCCGTTTCAGGCGAGTGGCGGCCACCGGGTGGGCCTCCGTCATGTTCGTGCCGATGGCGAAGATGACATCGGGCTTGTCCATGTCGGCGAGGGGATTGGTCATGGCTCCCCGACCAATGGTTGCCGCCAGACCGGCGACTGTGGGGGCGTGTCAGGCACGTGCGCAGTGGTCGATGTGATTCAACCCCCACCCGGCCCGCATGAGCTTCTGCATGGCGTACGCCACCTCGTTGGGCGCCCGCCCCGACGCGATGGCGTAGATGGCCTGGGGGCCGTAGGTGTCGGCTACCCTCCGGAACCCGTCCGCCGCCCGGTCCAGCGCCTCGTCCCAGGAGGCCGGCACCAACTCTCCGGCATCGTTCCTCACCAGTGGAGTGGAGAGGCGGTCCGGGTGGCCCACGAAGTCCCAGGCGTACTGGCCCTTGACGCAGAGAGCTCCCTGATTCGCCGGCCCGTCCATGGCGGGCTGAACGCCCACCATCTTCCCGTCCCTCGTCAGGACGTCGACGGAACAGCCCACGCCGCAATACGGGCAGATTGTCCGGGTCTTTTCTGTCTCCCCCGGAACGTCCCTCCGAGCCAGTGCCTTCAGGTCCGCCAGGGCCCCGGTGGGACAGGTCTGCACGCACTGACCACAGAATGTGCAGGAGGATTCCTTCAGGAGCCCGTCGAACTCGACGGTGATCTGGGTATGGAACCCGCGGTTCTTGACGGAAATCGCGAAGTCCCCCTCCTGCTCGGCGCAGACCCTCACGCACCGGTAACAGGAGATGCAGTTCTCGTAATCTCGAGAGATGAAGGGGTTCGGATCGTCGGGCCGACTCCTTCCGGACTTCTTCCCCTCGAACCGTCCGGTCTTGGCTCCGTAGCGCTGAAGGAGAAGCGAGAGCTCCTGGGAGGCGAAGCCCGAGAGAGGATCTACTTCGGTGTCTCGATTCTCCGAAGCCACCATCTCCAGGAGGACCCGGCGGTGCATCTCCAAACGGGGGCTGGTGGTTCGCACCTCCATTCCTGCCTGCGCCATGGTGGTGCAGGAGGCCACGGGCTTCCCCCACCCTTCGACTTCCACCACGCAGAGACGACAGCTGCCGAACGCTTCCAGGCGGGGATCGAAACAGAGGGTCGGTACCTCCCGGCCGGTCCGCTCCGCCACCTGATAGAGCGTCTCGCCGGGAGTGAAGGAAATCTCCTCCCCGTCCATGACGAGATGGGGGAGGGTCTTCCCGTTCTTTTTCAGCCGTAACACCTCGGACATGCCTTCTTCCTCTTTCGAAAATCAGGAATTCGCATCCCTGCTACAGAATCTCCATGGGAACCCTGCCCCGCCAACCGGAGTCAGAGCCTTCACCCTTCCACGTGCCGGGCCACTCGCTGGGGGAAATACCGGAGCAGGGACTCCGTGATCAGGGGCGCCGCCTGGCCCAGGCCGCACGCGCTGGTTTCCTTCATTGTCGCACCGATGTCGTTGACCTCGTCGATCCAGGCGGACAGGACCTTCGGCCCCGCCGTACCGGCCAGCCGTTCGGTGAGGCGCTCCGTACCGATGCGGCAGGGAAAGCACTTCCCACAGGACTCCTCGGCGAAGAACTCCATGGCCATCCGCGAGACCTCCATCATGTCCCGGGTGTCGTCGAACACCATGATCCCACCGGCACCCAGGAAGGACCCCTTGGCACGAACGGAAGGCTCGTCCAGAGTCACGTCCAGGTCGGTCCCGGCCAGATACCCTCCGGACAGCCCCGCCATGGTCACCGCCTGCACCTGTCTTCCCTCCCGGGGACCGCCGGCCCACTCGTGGAGGAGGGTGGAGAGGGGAAGCCCCATGGGCACCTCGTAGTTGCCCGGACGGAGGATGTCTCCCGAAAGGCTGATGACCTTCGTGCCGGCGTGCCCGTTCACCCCGAGTCCGGCATACCAGGCGCCACCCCTGGTGAGTATGGGCGGAACCGTGGCCAGCGTTTCCACGTTGTTCACGGCGGTGGGCAGGTTCTGGAAGCCGTGGGTGACAGGATAGGGGGGGCGGTTCCGGGGGAAGGGATGCTTCCCTTCCAGGGAGTTCAGGAGTGAGGTTTCCTCTCCGCAGATGTACGCTCCCGCGCCCCTCCTGACATAGATCTTGAAGGAGAAGCTGGTGCCCAGGATGGACTCCCCCAGGAACCCGGCTTCCTCCGCCTCGGCCACCGCCTCCTCGAGGATCCGGGCCGTGTCCGGATATTCGTACCGGAGATAGAGGATTCCCCGTGGGGCTCCGGTGGCGTACCCGGCCAGTGCCATCCCCTCCAGAACCGCATGGGGATCGTGGTCCATGAG
>JASFRP010000207.1:0-6356 GCA_050114895.1 Gemmatimonadota bacterium | reverse complement strand
CGAGATTGGGTCGCCGGGACCTTCTGAAGATGAGTGCCGCCGGGTTGGGGCTTGCGGCTCTCGAGGCATGCGGGCCTCGGGGCGGGAGCGCGGGGAGCCCCGCCCCCCCCGAGATCCAGAGGAGCGATCTGGGTCCTGCGCCCCAGGAGCCGTTCTCGGCCCCTCCCATTGAGACGGTCCGCATCGGAATGGTGGGGGTGGGCCTCCAGGGCACCTCCCACGTGCGGAACTTCCTGGGGGTGGAAGGCTGTCAGATCACCGCGGTGTGTGACATCGTCCCGGAAAAAGCTGAACGATCGGCCCGTCTGGTGGAGGAGGCCGGCTTTCCACGACCCACGCTCTACACGAGCGGGGAGCGGGACTTCCAGCGGCTATGTGCCGAGGAGGAGCTGGATCTGGTCTTCACGGCCACCCCATGGGAGTGGCACGTGCCGGTGTGTCTCTCTGCCATGTCCAACGGGAAACACGCGGCCACGGAGGTCCCCGCAGCCTACACCCTGGAGGATTGCTGGGCCCTGGTGGAATCCGCCGAGGGGCACCGGAAGCACTGCGTCATGATGGAGAACTGCAACTACGGTCGCATGGAGATGCTTTGCTTCCACCTGGTGAAGCAAGGACTCCTGGGTGAGGTTCTCCACGCCGAGGGGGGGTACCTTCACGATCTCCGGGGCATCAAGTTCGAGGACCGGAACGAGGGGCTTTGGCGTCGCGCCCACTCCATGCAGCGCAACGGGAACCTCTACCCCACCCACGGCCTGGGACCCGTGGCCAACTGCATGGACATCAACCGCGGCGACCGCTTCGCCACCCTGGTTTCCATGAGCAGCCCCTCCCGGGGCCTCCAGAACTGGGCACGGGACCACTACCCACCGGAGGATCCAAAGCGCCGGGAAACCTACGTCCTGGGAGACGTGAACTCCTCCCTCATCCAGACGGCCCTGGGCCGCACCATACTCGTGCAGCACAACACCAACCTCCCCCGCCCTTACTCCCGCATCAACCTGGTGGAGGGAACCCGGGGGATCTTCAGCGGCTACCCGGACCGGGTGTACGTGGAGGGGATCAGCGAGCCCCATCAGTGGGACGAGGCCCAGGCCTGGCTGGAGGAGTACGACCACCCTCTCTGGAGGGAGATGGAGGAGCAGTCGGCTGGGGCCGGTCACGGCGGGATGGACTACATGGAGGACTACCGCCTCATCAAATGCCTCCGTGAAGGCCTTCCCACGGACATGAACGTGTACGATGCCGCAGCCATCTCGGCGGTGACGCCACTGAGCGAGTGGTCCGTGGCCAACGGGAGCGCCCCCATCGAGTTCCCGGACTTCACCCGGGGGAAGTGGCAGAGCTGGCCGGCGTTGGGGCTCGTCGGTGCATAGGCCAGTAGTGTTCAGCACCCAACGTGGGGCCACGCGGCTCCCCACGGTTCCGGAGTCGAAGGAGGGGAAGTGAAGCGCACCACGTGGACGATTCAGGCCCTTTTTCTCCTCATCGCCCTTCCTGGGCAGCTCGACGCCTGGCAGCAGAGGGGCGAGGACCCCACGGCTCTCCCCCAGACCCAGGCGGACGACTACACGCGTTACGAGCTCCAGGCCCCCGGCTCCGGAGCATTCCGGATCTTCTACGACGTCACGGCCACCACGCCGGGGAAGGGCCACTACTTCAACACCATCCGGGTCGGAGCTAAGGAGGAGGTCCACGGTGTGACGGACCTGATGACGGGGGCTCCTCTGGAATGGGAGGTGGTGGATGGCGAGGAGGCGCAGCGCACGGGGCACCCCCGAGCCAGTCCTGACGGGCGGTACATCCGAGTCACCCTTGCTCGTGCCATTCCGGAAGGAGGAGAGGCCCGCATCCGCATCGACAAGACCTACTGGGACCAGGCCAGCTACTTCGTCGAGGGGGACGAGATCGTCTTCGATCGGTCCCTGGGGATCAAGCGCAACTCCGTCGTCTTGCCGGCGGGATACGAGTTGATCGGCGTGAACCATCCCTCCCAGGTCGTGGTGGAAGAGGACGGGCGCATCAAGGTGAGCTTCCTGAACACCGGGGCCGCGGCGGTGCCCTACCGCGTCCGGGCCAGGCCTCTACCACCCACCGCTTCACCACCGACCTCCCACGGAGCCGACGCTCCTGAAGGCCTCCCCGAACCTCCCCCCGCCACCGGTCCGGCCCAGGGAGCCGTGGCCAGGGTCGGATACACCTTCGAGGAGCGGGCTTTCCAGGATCGGGAGATCGTCTATTTCCTCCTGGATCCCGATTCCCACGCCTTTCGACTCTTCCACGACTATACGGAGACGCGACCCGGGGTGGACCGGTACCTGAACGTGGTCCGGGCCGGCTCCAGGGTGTCCGACCCGGAGGCGTACCTCCTGGACACCGGCGAGCGCCTGGTGGTGGAAACACTCAAGGGGGGGGCCATCACCGGAAGAGGACTGGATATCGGAAGCCCCCCGGATCCGGAAACGGAGGTGGTCGTCGTATGGTTCAATCCGCCCGGAGCGGGAGAGTCTCGACGCCTCCGGATCTGGGAAACCTACACCGATCCCGGGCGCTACCTACGGGTAGGGGACCAGTTGGTCTGGGACCGGCACCTGGGCCGTCCCCGGAACGCCGTCGTCCTCCCGGAAGGTTGGTACCTGACGACCTCGGCCTTCCCCGCCGTGGTGACGGAAATGGAGGACGGGCGCATCCGGCTGGACTTCTGGGACGATGAGCCCGACGGGGTGGATGCGTTCGTCAAAGCCCTCCGGCGATGACGGGAGCGCGCGTAGCCGCCTGACCGCCCCTTCCCCCTACACGTCGCTGGTCATGATGAAGAGGGGCTTCCGCTCGAACGTCGTGTACCGGGGACGGAGGCGGTCCGCGTTGTAGAACTTGTGGATGTCCACCACCTTCTTGCGACCCGTCACAACCTCGATGGGAACCGAGTCGTACACGCCGTTCCGAAGGCTCACCAGTCGCCCGTAAGTCCCCTCCAGGATCAGGTCCAGGGCCAGGTTCCCGAAGGCCATGGGGACGATGGAGTCCATGGCGTCTGGATCCCCAGAGCGTACCAGGTATCCCAGGCGCTGATTCACCACGTCCACCTTCCGGCCTTCGTTGAACTTCGGCGAGATCTCCTTCAGGCGGGCCGAGACCAGGTCCCCGATTCCCCCTAGCTTCCGGTGACCGTACTGGTCCCGTTCCCCTCCCTCGAAGACCATGTCGTCGTGTCCAACCGGCTTTGCCCCCTCGGACACCAGGACCACGCTGTACCGGCTCGGATGCCGGTTTCGATCGTAGGAGAGGAGCTCCGTCAGCCGCTCCATGTCGAAGGGGTACTCGGGAATCACGCATCGATCCGCCGCTCCGGCCATGGCGGGGAGGATGGCCGTGTAGCCGGCATACCGCCCGAAGACTTCCAGAACGAGGAAGCGTTCGTGTGACCCGGCGCTCGTGCGGAGCCGGTGCGCGAGCTCGATGGTCCGGGTGACGCAGGTGCTGAAGCCGATGCAGTAGTCCGTTCCCGGGACGTCGTTGTCCATGGTCTTTGGCATCCCGACGACCCGGACACCCTCCTGGTGCAGGCGCTGAGCGTAGCTGAGGGTATCGTCCCCCCCGATGGGAATGAGGCAGTCCACCCCGAGGAAGTCCAGATTGGCCAGAACCGCCTTCGTGACGTCGTTGGTCTCTTCGGTGTAGGCGTCTTTCAGGTGCGAGGGCACCTCGGAGAGCGGCAGATGGCTGGGCCGGGTCCGGGAAGTGTGGAGGAAGGTGCCCCCGGTCCGTCCCGCCCGGTTGACCAGGTCCTCCGTGAGGGTCTGGACGTTGCTCTTGTTATCCGCGTCCTTGTCCGGAACCAGGTCCACCAGCCCAGCCCATCCTCGGCGAATCCCCAGGACGCGGTACCCTTCCCTCAGGGCCCGGATGGTGATGGCCCGGATAGCCGGATTGAGGCCCGGGACATCGCCACCCCCGGTGAGAATTCCGATGGTTCCTTTCGACTTCGTCATACCCTGCCAAGCTCCTTCCACTCTCGGAGGATGGGCAATCCGAACCCCGGAAGAAAAAAGGTGCCTGTTGGAAGAGCAAGGGGCGGATTGTGCGCTTCTGGGCCCCGGGGTTCCGAGAATCCCCTGGTTCTACCCCTTCGAAGCTCGACGCGGACGGCTTATCTTCCTCTGGCTCGCTCTCCCGTTCCTTCCCGGATTCCATGTCCAGATCCAGCAAGATCTCAGGCGCCAGCCTCCGCCACGCCTTCAGGGAAATCATCTGGCCTCGCCGCCGGCTCGTGGCCGGGGGGCTACTCCTCATCCTCTTCAACCGCCTTGCGGGTCTCGTCCTCCCCGCCTCCACCAAGTACCTGGTGGACGACGTCATCGCCAGGGGGGACATCGGCCTCCTCTACAAGCTCCTGGCACTGGTGGGCGCGGCGGTCACCGTCCAGGCGGCCACCTCCTACGCCCTCACCATGATGTTGAGCGTGGAGGCCCAGCACCTCATCGCCCAGTTGCGGAGCCAGGTGCAGCGGCACGTCCTGGAGCTTCCGGTCCGGATCTTCGACAACGCCAAGAGCGGAGAGCTGGTCTCGAGGATAATGGACGACGTGCAGGGTGTGAGAAACCTCGTGGGGACGGGGCTCGTCCAGCTCGTGGGGGGAACGGTAACGGCCGTGGTGGCCCTGGTCTTCCTGATCCGCATCGACCCCGTCATGACGGCCCTGGCCATCCTGCCCTTGAGCGGCTTCGGATTGGCCTCCACCCGTGCCTTCAAGACCCTTCGCCCTGCCTTCCGGGAGCGAGGTGCCATCCGAGCCGAGGTCACGGGCCGCTTGACGGAGGCCCTGGGCGGGATCCGAATCATCAAGGGATTCCACGCCATCGAGAAGGAGGGTGAGATCTTCCACGCCGGGGTTCTCCGCATCTTCGACAACGTGCGGAAGACGCTGACCACATCCAGCGCCGTCACCAGCCTGGGCACCTTCTTCGTGGGCTCCGCAAGCGTCCTCATCATGGGGTACGGAGGACGTCTCATCGTCCAGGGACAGCTGACCCTGGGAGACCTCTTCAGCTTCACCCTCTTCCTGGGTTTCCTGGTGGCGCCCGTGGTCCAGATGGCCAATATCGGCACCCAGATGACAGAGGCCTTCGCCGGGCTGGACCGCACGGCCGAGCTCCTCTCCTGGGGGAGGGAAGACGACGATCCGCACCGATCCGTGGTCATGCCACCCATTCGAGGTCACATCGTCTTCGACGACGTCCATTTTCGCTACGAGACGGACAAACCGGTCCTGAAGGGCGTCAGCTTCGAGGCGGCTCCCGGAACGGTCGTCGCCCTGGTGGGAAGCTCCGGATCGGGGAAATCGACGTTGGCGGGGCTGGCCGCCACGTTCCTGGAACCGGACGAGGGGCGAGTGGTGGTGGACGACGTGGACCTGAGTGAGGTGATCCTCTCCTCCTACCGGGAGCAGCTGGGGCTCGTCCTCCAGAACGACTTTCTCTTCGACGGGACAATCCGGGAGAACCTGCTCTTCGCCCGGGCCGACGCAACGGAGGAAGAGATCCGGGAATCCGCCCGGCGAGCCCATGTCCTGGAGTTCACGGACCGCTTCCCCGACGGCCTGGACACGGTGATCGGGGAGAGGGGAGTGAAGCTCTCCGGAGGACAGCGGCAGCGGGTCACCATCGCTCGGGCCATCCTGGCGAATCCCCGAATCCTCATCCTGGACGAGGCCACCTCCAGTCTGGACACCGAGAGCGAGGCCCTCATCCAGGACAGCCTCAAGGACCTCCTCCGGGGGCGTACGACCCTGGTCATCGCTCACCGTCTCTCCACCATCCGCCGGGCGGACCTCATCCTGGTGGTGGAAGACGGCCGGATCGTCGAACGGGGACGTCACGACCAGCTCATGGCTCGGGAGGGCCGGTACCACCAACTCTATACCCTCCAGGCCCGGATCTAGCGGTCCGGCACTACGAGCTCTCCGGCATCTCCTTGATGTACAGGTCCCGTTGCGGGAAGGGGATCGTGATCTTCTCCTCAGCCAACTTCCGGTAGATCTCACAGTTCAGCTCGTGGACCGCCAGGCCCCGGTCCGCCGGGTTCGCGATCCAGCAGAGGAGGTCGAAGTCCAGGCTCGATTCGCCGAACTGCCGGAATCGGACCCTGGGCTCCGGATTGGGAAGGACGAGGGGGTGGGCCGTTCCGACGGAGAGGAGGGCTTCCATCACCCGGTCGATGTCCGAGCCGTAGGCCACTCCGACACTGGCCTGGATGCGGTACTGATTGGCCACCCCTTTCGCCTCGTTCACGATCTTGGCGGACCCCATGACGGCGTTGGGGATGGAGACCTCCACGTCGTCTCTGGTCAGGAGTCG
>JASFRP010000206.1:0-6374 GCA_050114895.1 Gemmatimonadota bacterium | reverse complement strand
GCCGAGGAGCTGGGTCTGGCCTTCGAGGCTCCCCACGAGGAAGAGGACCGCATCCTGGAAGCGTTCTGGGCCGTGGGGGTCCCCTGCGCCGCCATCGGCCACACCATCCCGGACCCCCACATCCGCATCTCCGTGGCAGGCGCGAGCGTCCTGGACGAGGACATGCCCCTCCTGCGGTCCATCTGGGAGGAGACGAGCCACGAGCTGGACCGGCTTCAGACGAATCCCGAGGCCGTCCGGGAGGAGCGCGAGGTCATTCGGGACCGACCGGGCCCCAGATTCCACGTGCCCTTCGCGGTGGCCCACACGGCCCCGGAGATCCTGGCACGCCAGGCCAGGCCGAAAGTGGCCGTGGTCCGGGAAGAGGGTAGCAACAGCGATCGGGAAATGGCGTCGGCCTTCCACCTGGGAGGTTTCGAAGCCTGGGACGTGTCCATGTCGGACCTCCTGGAGGGCAGGACGACATTGGACCGTTTCCACGGGATCGGCTTTCCGGGAGGCTTCGCCTATGCGGACGTCCTGGACTCTGCCAAGGGATGGGCCGGCACGATCCGCTTCAACCCGGGCCTCCTGGAGCAGTTCGACCGCTTCTATCAGCGAGCCGATACCTTCAGCCTCGGGATCTGTAACGGGTGCCAGCTCCTGGCACTCCTCGGCTGGGTCCCCTGGCAGGGAATCGACACCGCTCTGCAACCCCGGTTCGTCCACAACGCTTCCGGACGCTTCGAATCCCGGTTCGCTACGGTGAAGATCCTGGAGAGTCCCAGCATCATGCTACGGGGCATGGCGGACGCGGTGTTGGGCGTCTGGGTCGCCCATGGCGAGGGGCGTGCCCATTTCCCCGACCCGGCCGTGGCCACCCGTGTCCTGGCCGAGGATCTCGCCCCCGTCCGCTTCGCAGATGACCAGGGAGAGCCCACGGGGAGGTACCCCCTGAATCCCAACGGGTCGCCCGAGGGGATCGCCGCCCTCACCTCTCCGGATGGCCGGCATCTGGCCATCATGCCGCACCCGGAGAGGTCGTTCCTCAACTGGCAGTGGGGGTGGATCCCGGAAGAGTGGAAGGGGCGGACCACCGCATCCCCGTGGCTCAAGATCTTCCAGAACGCACGGGAGTGGTGCGAGGGGACCTAGCCCGCCGGGAGGGCATCAAGGTCCCCGGGGGCGTCCTCCCACCCTTCCCTCATCCACCCTGGACCTGGATGTTCCCATTCCCCACGCTGATGTCGATGACTCCAGTCCCGGACCCCAGCCGACACCGGAAGGAGTTGGGCCCGGACACCGGATTCTGGAGGGGAAGGCCGGTCACCGTGATGGTGCCGAATCCTACGCGGGCGTTGAGCTCGCCGGAGACATCCGGCTGGATGGTGAGGTTGGCAGACCCATTCCCCACGGAGAACAGAATCTCACCGTCGTTCGGCATGGTCATGGACGCGATGAGGTTTCCGTTCCCCAGGGACGCCTGTGCGCTCCCCGACACCCGTCGGATCATCACGTTCCCGTTGGCCAGGTCCACCTCCACGCGGGAATCCAGATCCTCCAGGATCGTGTTTCCGTTGGCCAGGGCAACTCTGGCGAGGAAGGCCTCGGGAACGGTGATCTCGTAATCCACCGAGTAGCTCCGCCCCCCTGCCTCCCCGGAGTGGACGGTCTCGATCAGGACTTCCTCCGGGGTAGTCCGGACCCGGACCAGGATATCGGATAGGTGGGCCTCCGCGTCCGCCACGCTCCAGGACCGGACCCGCTTTGTGGCGCGAATGGTGACTTCCTGGACCCCGGCAGCGCCAGACACGGTGATGTTCCCGTTCAGCCCCGTCACCCGGATTCCATCCCTGTCGCCCACAGGAACGGTCTGGACGACAAGACGACTGGCCTCCTCGTCCCCGGAGCCATTCCCGTCGTCCAGGTCCACAACCCCCACGATGCAGCCACTGGCCGACATACACACGAGAGCGGCCAGACCCAGCCCGCTTCGGATCGTCATGAACCGCTTCATCCTCGATGATCTCCCTGGAGTCTCCTTCAGATCCGGTGCGTCCGGATCTCCCTTCTCCTGTCTCGTATACGCCCCGCCTCGCGGGAACTACCAAGGGACCTGCCAGGGTGATTCCCTGGGGGGAGGGTGTTCCCGGGAATCGAGGGGGGAGGGAAGAAGAAAAGTGGGGCTTCCGGCTCGCCGGACGCGGGAAGAAGTACCCAAGAGTACCTAGCCCCGCCGCCGCTCCTCCTTCATCTCCTCCAGCTCTTCAAGGGACCTGGGCCAGTCCGCCTTCAGGAGGCGAGACAGGGCCCGATCCGCCAGGAGCTTCCCTCCCGTCTGACACGCGGGGCAGTAGTTCGTCTCCCGCTCGGCATAGACGATCCGCTGGATGGGGGTGGAGCATGCGGGGCAGGGTTCACCGAACTTCCCGTGAGCAGCCATCCCTGGATGGAAGGCCGTGACCTTCTCCGGGAAGTCGCCGCCTGCCTCCGCTTGAAGACGCTCGGTCCACTCCCGGAGGGACCGAACCGTCACCTGGAAGAGACGCTCCACTTCCCCGTCCGAGAGCTGCCGGGTGAGACGCACGGGGGAGAGGCCGGCAAAGAGGAGAATCTCGTCCGAATGGGCATTCCCGATGCCGCTCAGGAGCCGGGGATCCGTAAGGGCCCGTTTGAGAGTCCTGTTCTCCCTCCGCAGAGCTTCTCCGAACTCGTCCAGGGTCGCGTTCATCACCTCGAGGCCTCCGGGATCTAGCTCCGCCAGACCCTCCCTCGTTCTCACGACGTGCAGCGTCGCCTTCTTTCGACTGCCGGACTCGGTGAGGAGAACGGTTCCGGATTCGAAATCGAAGGCCCCGTGGGCGCCCTTCCTGGGAATCGGGGCGCCGGCTTTCCGCCATTTGAAGCGCCCTGCCACCATCAGGTGGAAGACCGCGAAGAGGTCGTCCTCCATGGCCCATACGATCCGTTTCCCGAGTCGTTCGAGGGCCAGGATCCGTCGTCCTTGCAGCGCCGAAACCGATGGGTCATAGCTCCGAAGAAGGGAGGGGGAGGGAATCCGGAGCCTCTGGAGCACCTCCCCCTCGATCCGAGGCCGAAGAGCGTGCAGATACAGCTCGATCTCAGGCAATTCAGGCACAGTACCGGGGGTTGAAGGGTTGTAGGGCAAAGGAGATACCACAGCGGGCCCTGGGCTCCGGACCGGCGGACGCACCTGCCCTCCCCTGTGACAAGGGTCACAGCGTGGAATGGTTTCCAGCCGATAATCTCGCCAGGGTCCTCGTGTCGCGCCAAGGAGGCCCCGTAGCCGCCGGAGGAGAGATCGACATTCACAACCAGCCCACCCTGCTTCCAAAGGAGCACGGTGCCTACGCGGAGCTGGCCTTTCCCCTGGTGACCGGCCTCGCCGCGGCGCCGCCCTCCTTCCCTGCCCTGGCCCTGGCATCGGCCGCCGTGGCCTTCTTTCTGGCCAACGAGCCGATTGCAGTCCTCCTGGGAGCACGGGGCCAGCGCCTCAAGAAACAGGTGGGGCCAAGGGCGAGGAGGCGTGGCTTCCTCCTCATGGGGACAGGAATCGCCCTGGGAGGGGGGGGAATCGTAGGGGCCGGAGCCTCGATCTGGCCCGCGCTCCTCTGCCCACTTCTGTCTGCCGCGCTCCTGATTCCCATGGTTCTCGCCCGACGGCACAAGAGTGTATCGGGAGAGCTCCTGGTGGTAACGGCGTTCAGCACTTTCGTCCTTCCCCTGGCTGCCGCATCGGGAGTGGCCCCCATCCGCATGATTCCGGCGGCGGCGGTATGGTGGATGTCCTTTGCACTGGGCACACTGGAAGTCCACGCCATAAAGGCCAGGCACAGGACGAGGGGACGGAGTGACTGGACGCGATGGGGCTCACCCTTGGCCAGCGGTCTCGCGGTGGCCATCTGCCTTGGAGCCCTCTGGCGCGGACCCTTCGGAATTCCCGGCGCCACGGGGCTGTCCGTGACCGGCGCTGGCTCGGGTGGGGACGGGGCTCTCCTCGCCCTGGCCCCGTCCGCCCGGGCGCTTCTGGCACCCGCCGCGGCCCTCCTGGTCCTGTCCCTCATCCGGGTCCACCCCAGGCATCTGAAACGCGTAGGGTGGACGCTGGTGGCGGCCAATTCCCTGGCCCTGATTATTCTCCTCAGGGTTTGACACGCAGAGGGCGGACGGGAAGTGTCCCGGAGGAAGACCACACCCCCGGGTCCGGTTTCCTGATCACGCCTTTCTGGACGGTGCCATTCATGGTCACCAGAACGGGCTTCTCGAAGCGAATATGCCGGACGCACCCCAGCTCCTCCCGGGCTTCCTGCTCCGCCAGCCAATCCCAGTCCACAAACCCCTCCCCCACGTTCTGGTTCACGGTGAAGTAGCCGATATTCAGGGAGGTCAGGTTCTGGAAGAAGTGCGTCCCCTGGGATGGAGTCACCCGGAAGTCCCGGAAACCGGCTTCCACGATGACGGCCGCGCCGGCAATGTCCGCCCATCTCACCGGGATCCCAAGCCAGGGATGGGTCGATCCCCACCGCCCCACTCCCACGAGGATGTAGGGGCGCCCCTCCCGGGAGAGCTCTGCGTTGAAACGCGCCACCGCCCCCGCACACTCCTGGCTCTGGGCTCGCTGGAAGCGGTTTCGGTCCACCACCACGATGTCCAGGATATCCACCAGATGCCCGTGCCCCAGAGCCGAGGGGCTCTCGCAGATGAGCTCCTCCCTGGGGAGGCGTTCCAGTTCGACCTCATCCATCTCACGATGCGCCGCGAGGGGCCTGAGCTGCAGGAACGCGAACTCTTTCTCTTCTCCGGGAGGGGTGGTGAGGTTCACGGCGAACTCGATCTCCACGGGGGAGCTGGTGCCGGCCTCCCCAACCTTGAGGAGCTCCTTGAGGATTTCGGCGATGGGGAACATCCCGTGCTTGAGGATGGGGGCCATGCTCACGAGCCTCACCCCGGATCGAGACATCCCGTCGTAGACGGCGTTGTTCTCCGGTGAGAAGGTGGAGCCCAGCCAGGTGAGGACTCCGTCCCGCTCCGCAACGTCCAGTGGAACCCGAACCAGCTGGCCATCCTCCGGCCAGCCGTCCTCATTGCCGTTGACACCCAACCGAAGCGCCCAGAACTCCCGCTGCGAGTTCTTGACCATATCCTCCACGGTGGAGAACTCCACATTGTGCTGGGGATAGGCCGGACAAAATCGGAAACAGGGGGCCCCCTCCACCACGGTCTTCCCGAGACCGAGGGCGACTGCGGCAATCCCGTCGGCGGAGGCCATGGGCGGTATGGGGTAGTAGTTGTGGGACCGAGCCACCCCCGACATGTCGGGATAGAAGAGCCCATCTCTATCCCGCCCTGCCAGCTTCTGTACGATGACGGCCATGGCCTCCTCTTCCAGCCGGTACGGCGTGGCTTTCAAAAAGGCCTTGCTGTTCCGGGAAAAGGTGGAGGCGTAGACCTGTTTGATGGCCTGAATCAGCTGCTCCAGCCGCACCCCTGGATCGGGGTGGTCGTTGGGGAGCATCAGCGTGTCGAAGATGCCGGCGAAGGGCTGGTATGGGGAGTCCTCCAGGAGGCTGGAGGATCGGACGGCGACGGGGTGTGCGCTCTCGAAGAGGAAGGCTGCCAGCTGCTGCCTGGCCTGCCAGGGGAAACGGCCTTCGCTGAACCGCCGGACCACTTCTCCCTCGTCCTCGGAGCGGAGGGAGAGGTTTCGAAGCTCGTTCTCGTCCAGGAACTGGTTGAACACGTCGGTTCCAAGGATCACCGCAGGTGGCACGAAGACCCGCACCCCCGGGAAGCGGTCCTCCAGCCCGTACTGGTCCACGAGGCGGGTGGCAAAGGCCAATCCTCTTCCCTTCCCTCCGATGGATCCACCCCCGATCCGCATGATCCCTCCTGCGTCGGAGAGGGCCAGGGGATCGAAATCCGCCACCGTGCTTCGGCTCTGCTCCCTTCGGTAGGCTCCGATGGCCCGGATGAGATCTTGCCGCAGATCTTCCAGAGTGGGGTAGTCCGACACCTGTCTGGGGCGGAGCCGGTACGCAAGGGAGTATTCTCCCCTGGCCCTGAGCCACGAAGAGAAGTCGTTGCGGGCGGCATGGTACCCGATGGACTCCTCCGGAACGGTCTCCAGCTTCTCCAGCAGGGACCTGAGGTCCGCCGCCCTGTCCACTTCCTCCCCCGTCTCCCTCCTGAAGACGAAGTCTCCGAAGTAGAAGTGCCGGGTGAGGTATTGCCGGATCTCGTCCAGCATGACCGGGGACCCCTTCAGGAGGAACCCCGTGCCCATACTCTCCGCCGTATCCCTGAACCCCGGGTTGCTGGATTGCAGGAGGATCGGGATGTCCGGGCGGGCCTCTCGGATGCGTTGAGCCAGATCC
>JASFRP010000205.1:0-6377 GCA_050114895.1 Gemmatimonadota bacterium | reverse complement strand
ACGCAGCTCCCGTCACCCTCCACCCCACCGCAGGGGGCATCCAGACCGGAGGCCTGGTCCTGAGCCCCGTCCCCGGGCAGGGCACCGAGACCCTGGTGGACAACTTCTCCTTCAGCGGAGCCGCTCTAGCCCAGGCCGAGTGGACCGATCATCGGCTCCTGTATGCCACCGGGGAGCTGAGGGAGGAGGTGCACCTCTCCGGCACGCCCACCATCACCATCCGGCTGGCCTCCGACAAGCCCGCGGCGAACCTCTCGGTCTGGCTCGTCTCCCTTCCCTGGGTGGAGGGGCGGTTGCCCAGAGGGGGAATCATCACCCGCGCCTGGGCCGATCCCCAGAACCATGACTCCCTCACCGAGAGTGAACCGCTGGTGCCCGGGGAGTTCTACGAGCTGACCTTCGACCTACAACCCGATGACCAGGTGATTCCCCAGGGGCAGCGCATCGGGTTGATGATCTTCTCCAGCGACCGGGAGTTCACCCTGCGGCCGGACCCGGGAACCGAGCTGACGGTGGATCTGGATGCCACCTCCGTCACGCTCCCGGTGGTCGGGGGACCGGGGGCCGCCCGAAGAGCGCTGGGAGGCTGAGGACGAGTCATGCCTGGACCTCGATTCCTCCCTCTCACCTCCTACACGGAGTATCCCGTCGAGGAGATGAGGGCCCGGGCGGCGGCCTTCTACGAGGACCTGCGGCGGCGCCGGACGGTCCGGGATTTTTCGGATCGCCCGGTGCCCCGGGAAATCATCGAAGACTGCCTTCGGGCCGCAGGGACCGCTCCCAGCGGCGCAAACCTGCAGCCCTGGCATTTCGTGGTGGTCTCGGACCCGGAGGTGAAGCGGGAGATCCGCGCCGCCGCAGAGGAGGAGGAGCGAGCCTTCTACTCCGGCAAGGCGCCACAGGAGTGGCTCGACGCCCTGGCTCCTTTGGGCACCGACGAGAACAAGCCTTTTCTGGAGACGGCACCCTATCTCATCGCCGTCTTCGCCCAGCGTTACGGGATCCTCCCCGACGGGCGCCAGGTGAAGCACTACTACGTCAACGAGTCCGTGGGGATCGCGACGGGGGTCCTCATCACCGCCGTACACAACGCCGGACTCGTCTGCCTCACCCACACACCCAGCCCCATGGGGTTCCTGAACTCCCTCCTGCACCGGCCGGAGAACGAGCGGCCCTTCCTCCTCCTGGTGGTGGGGTATCCGGCGGCCGACGCCCAGGTACCGGAGATCGGCAAGAAATCGATGGAGGAGATCGGGACCTTCGTCTGATGGGGCAGTTTCCCTTCCCTTCCCCCTTCGGGTCGCGGAAGCCATCTTGAGTCGTTCCCCTCACCCCGAAGTCTCAACGGAGAGCACCCATGCGACGCAGCGCAGCGGTTGTGGCCGTTCTCATACTCGCCGCCGGCAGCGGTCTCCACGCCCAGACGGGCCCCATCGCAGGCCCCGCCGCCTCTGACCGCTTCCAGGCCCTGGACGTCTTCGGCCTGGAGTGGGCCGGGGGGATTCAGATCTCACCTGACGGCACGCGCATCGTCTACGTCCGGTCCTCCAACGATATCCGGCAGGACCGAGCCCGGACGGACCTCTGGATCCTGAAGGTCGACGGGAGCGAGCACCGGGCCCTTACCAGCAGCGGGAAGGCAGGCTCGCCCGTGTGGTCGCCCGACGGAAGCCGGGTGCTCTACGTGGAGGGGGGCGAGGAGGGCAGCCAGCTCTGGATGCGCTGGATGGACACGGGCCAGACGGCGCGCCTCACGAACCTTACGCATTCGCCCAGCGCCCTGGCCTGGTCGCCGGACGGACGGTGGATCGCCTTCTCCATGCTGGTTCCGGACCCCGAAATCCCCTTTGCGGTGGATATGCCCCAGAAGCCCGAGGGAGCGGAGTGGGCTCCACCCATGAAGGTCATCCACGAGATGAACTACCGATTCGATGGGGCGGGGTACCTCGAGGAGGGCCACGCCCAGCTCTTCGTGATTCCAGAGGAAGGCGGAGTGCCCCGGCAGCTCACCTCCGGGCCGTGGGATCATGGCGGCCCCCTCTCCTGGATGCCCGACTCCCGGGCCATCGTCTTCTCGGCGAACCGGCACCCTGACGCCGAGCACGACCCCCTCAACTCCGAGGTCTACCGTATCACGGTGGCGGACGGCCACGTGATCCAGCTCACGGACCGCCAGGGTCCGGACGGGAGCCCCGCGGTATCCCCGGACGGTCGTCTCATCGCCTATCTCGGTTTCGACGACCGCTACCAGGGCTACCAGCTCACCCGGCTCTACGTCATGAGCGCCGACGGGTCCGATTCCAGGGTGCTGACCGACGGGTGGGACCGGGACATGGCCAACCCCACCTGGGCCGCCGACGGCACGGAGATCTACGTGTCGGTGGACAACGAAGGGGAGACCGGCGTCGCCCGGGTGACCCTCACCAAGGGCACCGAAACGGTGGTGGAGGGAGGCGTGAGCGGAGTTTCCCTGGGCCGACCGTACACCAGCGGAGGCTACTCCGTGGCTCGGACCGGTACGGTCGCCTTCACCATGGGGGATCCATACCACCCGGCGGATGTCGGCGTCGTGACGGGGCGGGGAGAGGCTCGTCGCCTCACCGACCTCAACGCGGACCTTCTGGAGGGGAAGAAGCTCGGCCAGGTGGAGGAAATCTGGTTCAACTCTTCCTTCGACGGCCGCCGCGTTCAGGGGTGGATCATGACGCCGCCGGACTTCGACCCGTCGCGAGAGTACCCCCTCATCCTCGAGATCCACGGAGGACCTTTCGCGGCCTACGGCCCCCACTTCACCGCCGAAGACCAGCTCTACGCGGCGGCGGGGTACGTGGTCCTCTACACCAACCCGAGGGGGAGCACGAGCTACGGGGAGGAGTTCGGGAACCTGATCCACCATGCATACCCGAGCCATGACTACGACGACCTCATGTCGGGGGTGGACGCGGTCATCGAGAAGGGGTACGTGGACCCGGAGCAGCTCTTCGTCACGGGCGGGAGCGGAGGTGGCGTCCTCTCGGCCTGGATCGTGGGTCACACGGACCGCTTCCGAGCCGCCGCCGTCCAGAAGCCCGTCATCAACTGGTACAGCTTCGTCCTGAACTCCGACGCGCCGGCTATCTTCTACAAGTACTGGTTCCCGGGTCCCCCGTGGGAGAACGAGCGTCATTACATGGAGCGCTCACCCCTGGCCTACGTGGGCAATGTCTCCACACCCACGCTGATCATCAACGGGGAAGAGGACTACCGCACCCCCATCTCGGAAGCGGAGCAGTTCTACGAGGCCCTGAAGATTCGGGGCGTTCCTGCGGTCCTGGTGCGGGTCCCCGGGGCCTCCCACGGGATCTCCAACCGCCCCAGCCACCTCATCGGGAAGGTGGCTCACATCCTGGGTTGGTTCGAGAAGTGGTGATGGTTCGATAAAGAGACAGGCGGAGGCCGCCGCCTACCAAGCGAGGTGCCAGGGGACAGCCCGTATCCCGGGTCGCAGGACGGACGGGGCGGGCACGCGACAGGCCAGAGCCCCCCTCCCTCCGGAGAGCTCGAGCCACTGGGCCAGGGAGGCGGCATGCCCCGGGGTAGGAGTGGCCGTGGCCTTTACCTCCAGCCCATACAGGCGGCCGCCACGCTCGATAACGAGGTCGACCTCGTGACCGGCGCTCGAGCGCCAGAACCAGAGCTCCGGCCGCTCGCCCCGGCCCCGAAAAGCCTTGATCCACTCTACCACCACCGCGGTTTCCATGAGGCCTCCCAGAGCGGGGCCGTGGAGCACCGCCTCCCGGTCGTGCAAGCCCATGAGGTACGAAGCCAACCCGGGATCAAGAAGGTAAAGCTTGGGGCTCTTCCGGATTCTCTTCCCGAAGTTGAGGTGGAAGGGAGGAAGGAGGAAGACGACCTGGCTCGCCTCGAGGACGGAGAGCCACCTTCGGGCCGTCGGAGCCGTGACCCCGACTTCCCGTCCCAACTCCGCCAGATTGACCAGGGTTCCGGTGCGGGAGGCCACCAGGGAGAGGAAGCGCTGAAAGGCCCCCAGGTCCCCGACCTGGGAGAGGGTCCGGACATCACGCTCCAGGTAGGTCTGGGTGTAGCTAGAAAGCCATAGCTGCCGGTCGACCTTTCGATGGAGGCGGGGCTCCGGATACCCCCCTCTCAGGAGCCAGTCAGCGAGATCCGCCTCGGCCCGCCGGCTCTCCACAATCCCTTCGGATCCACCGAAGACTCGCTCCAGCAGGGCATCGATTGGGGGCAAACCCGGATCTCCTGACCCCTCTCCCACCGCCATTGGATCGAGCGTCAGAACCGCTACGCGCCCTGCCAGGCTTTCGCTCACTCCCCTCATGAGGCCGAAGCCCTGGGAACCGGTCATGAGCCAGGCTCCCGGGCGGCGGTCCCCGTCCACCCTCTCCTTGATGTAAGGAAGGAGGCTTGGGACGTACTGGACCTCGTCCAGGATCACTGGCGTGGGGGTTTCATCCAGGAACGCCACCGGATCGGCTTCGGCCCGCAATCGGACGTCTGGACGCTCCAGGGAGGTGTACCCGTGCGTATCCCCGAACTCGTGGCGCAGAAGGGTGGTCTTGCCGGTCTGGCGGGCACCCGTCACGAGTACGACGGGAAAGGTGGCCGCTGCCCGATGCACGGTGTGGGCAAGGTGCCGGGGGACATAGGTCATGTACAGAAGATTGGGTTCGTGCAAATCGAATATCAAGTATTTCTTTTGCACACACCCTGCTCGTTACCACCGCCCGTCACAAGAACCTTCCCTTTCAAGATGTCCGACCCAATCCCACCTTACGGTTTTTCAATCCAATCTTCCCAACATCCCAAAAGGCCCTTGGGATCTTTATCTTGGATTGCGAACCACCGCCCTCCCTCGCCGAAAGCAACGGACCTATGGGTATACGGGAGTCGGGGTCTCATCCCAGAGGGTATCAGTGATGGCTGAGATCACCCTGCAGAAGGTTGGTCCCGAGAACCTGGACCGATGCGGCATCGGTTGCATCGCCGACCGGAAGCACGTGGGCTACGGCCCCAAGGTGGAGTGGCTGAGGGAACGCTTCGAAGAGGGCCTCCGGTTCTTCCACCTCAGGAACGAGAAGGGAAAGGCCCTGGCCTTCCTGGAGTACGTTCCGGGGGAGCATGCGTGGCGCCCCGTGGAGGCTCGGGGCTGGCTCTTCGTGCATTGCCTCTGGGTCTATCCCCCGGGCCAGAAGGTGGGGGGCCTCGGACGCAGGCTCATTCGAGCCTGCGTCGATGAAGCCCAAGCGCTGGGAAGCCTCGGTGTGGCCGCCATGGTGAGCGACGGCCCCTGGATGGCGGGGAAGGACGTCTTCCTCAAGAACGACTTCCAGGTGGTAGGCGCCGCCGACCGCTTCGAGCTGGTGGCTCACCGGCTGCGGAAGGGAGGGAAGGAGCCCCGGTTCCGGGACATCAGCGGGAACGCCGCCCGCTACCCGGGACTTCACCTCGTCTATGCGGCTCAATGCCCCATGCTCCCCCGGTCCGCGGAGGACCTCAGGGACGAGGCGGAAAAGCACGGGCTCGAGTTGAAGGTGACGGTCCTGACGACTGCGCAGGAAGCCCAGAACGCACCGTCTTACTACGGGGTCTTCAGCCTGGTCTGGGACGGGCAGCTTCTCTCCGACCATTACGTGAGCCGGGCGCGGTTCAGGAACATCCTGAAGAGCCGTCTTCCGCACGGTTCTGATCGTTCCTGACGGCGGGTCAGCCTCGGTCCCTTCACCGGTGGGCCACCAGGCCGAGACGGAGGAAATTCCTTGCCCCGACTCCGCTGAGAATGATCCCTGGGGCCGCTATGCAGGATCCGATTCTGGAGCCCGGAACGGAAGCGAACTCAACCCCAGCGCCTTCCGGATGAGCCCCAGCTGCCCCAGATGGTATCCTTCGTGGTGGGCCAGGAAGGATACCGCACCCAACACGGTCTCGTCGTCCACGGGAAACCGGAATGGCGGCTCGGCTGCGAGGGCTGTCTCGTCAGCCGATTCCAGCTGACGCATCAGGATCTCCGAGACCCGGTCCCAGGAGTCCAGGATTTCTGCCAGGGACGGGTATTCCTCGATGTCTTCCACGCCCCGTGCTCCCTCGGAGGCGGCTTCGAAGCCGTGGCTGCACTCGCCTCCAAGGAGGCGTATTACGTAACACCGGGCATCCAGGACGTGGAGGGCGATGTAGGCGGCGTGGTTCGTCGTTCCATTGATCCGGGTGAGGGCGTGCTCGGAGGAGAGGTCCCCGAGGGCATCCCGGAACTGCCGGGTGGCCGCACGGAACTGAAGCGAGAGGGGGTAGAGGAGGGTTTCCATGATGGGCCTCGGCCTTTGCTCGGGTCTCCGTGGGTCAGTTCCTCACATTCTTCACTCATC
>JASFRP010000204.1:0-6384 GCA_050114895.1 Gemmatimonadota bacterium | reverse complement strand
CAGACTGTTCCCCAGAGGCCAGGTCACAGCCCTGGTGGGGACGGGCAACAATGGTGGGGATGCCCTGGTGCTGCTCCGGAACCTCGCCGCGTGGGGGCGCCCCGTCACAGCCATCCTGGTGGGGGAGCGAGAGGCAGAGGAGGATCTCCTCCACGGCTGGGGAATCCGGACCTTGATGGATGCGGACTTCCAGGGGTCGGCCGCCCTCCTGGACGGGGAGCTGGCTCAAGCCGAGGTGCTGGTAGACGGAGTCCTGGGTACCGGCATCTCGGGACCCCCGAGGGAGCGGCAGGCCTGGGCCATCAAGGGGATGAACAGGGCGGACGCTCCGGTGTTCGCGCTGGACATCCCCTCAGGGGTGGACGCCGATACCGGGGCCGTCCCCGGGGACGCCGTGGTGGCAGCGGTGACGGTGGCCTTCGGCGGAGCGAAGCTCGGGGGGCTTCTCAACCCAGGCCGGAAGCTGGCGGGGCGTCTCGTCGCCGTGGAAATCGGATTCCCTCCGGTTGAGGAGGACACGTTCGGGGGGACTCTCATCACTCCCGAATGGGTCAGCCGGAGGCTCCCCAGGCGGGATCCGGACACGCACAAGAACGCCGTCGGAGCCGTCCTCCTGGTGGTCGGGCATTCCGGAATGGCGGGAGCGGCCATTCTGGCCGCCCGGGCTGCCCTCCGGGCCGGCGTGGGGTTCGTCCGCGTCGCCTCTCCTCCGGAGAATCGGAGCATTCTTCAGCAGGCCGTTCCGGACGCCGTGTACGTGGACGCCACCGATGAGGCGGCCTTGGCGGAGGCGGTGTCCGCGTCGAGAGCTCTGGGGGTGGGTCCCGGCATGGGTACCGAGGAGGAGGGCGCGGAGATCCTCAACCGGATTCTGGCGGTCCCGGGTGCTCATCCACTTCTTCTGGACGCCGACGCGCTGAACCTCATCGCCCTCGGGCGAGCGCCCAGCCTGGAAGCGATCGGGGGCCGGAGGGACGTGGTCCTCACTCCCCATCCTGGCGAGATGGCTCGCCTGACGGGCATGGCGCCCCCGGAGGTGGCGAGCCGGCGACCGGAGGTGGCCCGCCGTCTGGCCCGGGAATCCGGCTGCACGGTGCTCCTGAAGGGGGCGCCCTCCCTGGTAGCGGATCCCGGGGGTCGGCTGATGGTGGACACGGTGGGGAGCTCCGACCTGGCAGCGGCGGGGATGGGTGACGTCCTTTCCGGGACCATCGCGGCGTTCCTGGCCCAGGGGTCGGGGCCCCTGGAGGCTGCGGCTCTCGGGTTGCATACGTCCGGCCGGGCGGCGGTGCGGACCGGCCTCGGGGTGAGCCTGACGCCGGAGGACGTGGTGGAGCGTCTGCCTGAAGCGCTGAGGGAGGAGGGGGCCGGTCATACGGAGCTGGACTACGCCTTCGTTCTCTTCGACCAGGATCCGGCCCGGTGAGGGTGTGGCGCCAGGAAGGCGGGCCTTCCCGCCGGGGCCCGTCAGGCACCGAATCGGACCTCGGGGCGGGTTTCGGAGGGATTGGGTGAGGCCACCCGAAGGCATCCGCCTGGGTCCCGGCCGGGAGTTCGATCTCATCCGAGTGCTGGTGGGTGCTTCCGAAGCCCTCCCCCCCGGGATTCTGGTGGGCCCCGGGGACGATTGCGCCGTCCTGGACGGGGGCCTCGTCGCCAGCGTGGACCTGTCCGTGGAGGGGGTCCACTTCCGACGCAGCTGGATCTCCATGGCGGAGGCCGGCTACCGGGCCACCGCGGCGGCCCTTTCCGATCTTGCCGCCGTGGCGGCCGAGCCGCTGGGTGTCCTCCTCTCCATGGCCCTGGACCCGGGAGAGGCCGAGGAGACCGCCTCCTCCATCCAGTCGGGCGCCACGGAGGCCTGCCGGGGGGTGGGAGCAACGATCCTCGGCGGCGATCTCTCCCGCTCCCCCGGACCCGCGGTTCTCGATGTCGTGGTCCTGGGGCACAGCGACCGGCCCCTTCTCAGGAGCGGGAGCGTTCCCGGAGACGAAGTGTGGGTCACGGGGTGGTTGGGAGGGAGTCGGGCAGCCGTGGAGAGCTGGGATGGCGGAAAGGCCCCTCCAGGGAGACTCCGTGCGGCCTTCGTTCACCCGACCCCCCGGATTCGGGAGGCCCGGTGGTTGGCGGAGCATGCGCCGCTCCACGCGGGAATCGATCTCTCCGACGGCCTCCTGGGTGATGCGGGTCACCTCGCCGCGGCAGCCGAAGTGGCCTTGATCATCGACCCCCAGAGGCTGCCCTTCCTCCCGGAGCTGGAGGCGTGGTCGGGTGAGAGGGATGAGTGTTTACGCCTTGCCCTTCATGGGGGAGAGGATTACGAGTTGTGCATCACGGCCCCCCCCGGGGCACTGGGCCCTCTGGCCCCGGCCTTCGAGAAGGAATTCGGGATTCCTCTCTCCCAGGTCGGTGAAGTGGCTGATGGCAGGGGGGTCCGGCTTCGAGGATCCCTGGGGGTGAAAGGCGTTCCCCACGGCGGGTTCAGTCATTTCGAGGGGAGGAAGAACGGGTGATTCGTACCGTCTGGGTGTATCTGATGGGGGGCGCTGCGACCTTCTTCTTTGCAGGGACCGCCGTCCTTCGGTCCTACCTCTGGCGGAGGAATCTGCACCGGTGCTGTGATTGGGCCGCCCGCAGCTGGGCCCGGGCCGTACTCTGGGCCGCCGGGGTCAAGGTGGTGCTGGAAGGGACGGAGAACCTGTCCACCGACGCCCCCCAGATCGTGGTTTCCAACCATCAGTCCTGGTTCGACGTATTCGCCCTGGGGGCGGCCCTTCCGGTCCGGTATCGATTCGTGGCCAAGCAGGAGCTCGGGGGTATCCCCGTCTTCGGGAGGGCGTGGAAATCCTGTGGTCACGTCTCCGTAGACCGGGGGAACCGCGAGGCCGCCATCGAGGCGTTGGATCAGGCGTGGCGCGAGGTTCATGAGGACAAGCTCACCATGATTCTCTTTCCCGAGGGCACCCGCTCCCCGGACGGGCGTCTGAAGGCGTTCAAGAAGGGGGCGTTTGTCCTGGCGGTTCAGGGGCAGGTCCCTCTGGTTCCAGTGGCGGTCCTGGGGAGCCGGCGGATCATGGGCAAGGGGGATCGCCTGGTGAGGTCCGGGGAGATTCGGGTCCGGATCGGCCGTCCGATTTCCACGGAGGGCACCACCATCCGGGAGCGGAACCGCTTGATGAAGGAGGCATGGGAGGCCATCTACATCCTCAAGGGGGAGACGGACGAGGTCACCGAAGGACCTGTTCTGGCGCCCGTCCGACCCGACTCTGCAGGAGAAGCGGGAGGGGCGGCCCGGCAGGAAGGGGGGGAGCCGGGGGAGGACCTCGGGAGAGACGGGACGACCAAATCCTGGTAGGTGAGGGGGAGAGGGCCAGAGGGGAATGAGGCCCGGCCCGTAGCGTCGGGCATTACCTTTACGATTTGAAGCGAGGGAGTCATCGTGTCAGCCATCGTCGACGTGCGGGGCCGAGAGATCCTGGATTCCAGGGGGAATCCCACGGTCGAGACCGAAGTGATCCTGGAGACAGGTGTCCGAGGGAGGGCTGCGGTTCCCAGTGGCGCCTCCACCGGAGAGCACGAGGCTGTGGAGCTTCGGGACAAGGATCCGAAGCGATACCTGGGAAAGGGAGTCCTGAAAGCCGTCCAGCACGTGAACGGAGAGATCCGCGACGCCATCAGGGGTTTCGAGGCACGGGAGCAGCTGGACATCGACCGGACGCTCATCGACCTGGACGGGACACCCAACAAGGGCCGCCTGGGGGCCAACGCCATCCTCTCCGCCTCCATGGCTGCGGCCAGAGCAGCGGCGGAGGAGACGGGGATGCCCCTCTATCGGTACCTGGGGGGGCCCTCGGCAGACCTCCTCCCCGTTCCCCAGATGAACATCCTGAATGGGGGCTCGCACGCCCCAAACAACGTCGATATTCAGGAGTTCATGATCATGCCCGTGGGGGCCGAGAGCTTCTCGGAAGGTCTGCGCATGGGATCCGAGGTCTTCCACAACCTCAAGAAAGTGCTCTCGGAGGGGGGAAAGAACACCGCCGTGGGGGATGAGGGTGGCTTCGCCCCGGACCTGGCCAGCAACGACGAAGCGGTCGAGGTGGTGCTCACCGCCATTGAACGGGCGGGATACCACCCCGGAGAGGATATCGTGCTGGCCATCGATGCGGCGGCGAGCGAGTTCTATTCGGAGGAGGGGGAGTATCGCTTCCGTTGGTCCACCGGAGAGCGCTTCGACAGCGCCGGGATGGTCCAGTTCTGGGCGGAGTGGCTCAAGAAATATCCCATCCGATCCGTTGAGGATGTCCTGGACGAGAACGACTGGGACGGGTGGAAGGCTCTAACGAAAGCGATGGGGGATTCGGTACAGATCGTGGGCGACGACATCTTCGTGACCAACCCCGTTCGCCTCGACCGGGGGATCAAGGAAGGGGTAGCGAACGCGATTCTGATCAAGGTGAACCAGATCGGAACCCTCACCGAGACGCTCGACGCCATTCGCATGGCCAGTGAAGCCCGCTACCGCTCCGTGATCTCCCACCGCTCCGGGGAGACGGAGGACACCTTTATCGCCGATCTGGCCGTGGCCACCGGAGCAGGGCAAATCAAGACGGGGAGTGCCAGCCGCACCGACCGGATCTCCAAGTACAACCAACTTCTCCGGATCCAGGAGGGCCTCGGGGACTCTGCCCGCTATCTGGGACGCGCACTATGGGACGAATAAAGAAGTTCCTTCTGCCGGCTCTTCTGGGGTTGGCGGTCTACTACGCTGTCTTCGGGGGGGAGTATTCTCTCCTGGAGCTCAGGAGGGCCCGGACCGAGATCCAGGCGAAGGAACTGGAGTTGGCCGCCCTCACCCGAACGCTGGATTCACTCCGGGCCTGGGTGGATTCTCTTCAGAACGACTCGGCCACCCTGGAGCGCTTGGCCCGGGAGAAGTTCGGGTTGATTCGCGACGGGGAGATCCTTTACCGAATGGCGGTTCCGACGGACTCGGTGCCCGACACCCTGCCCTGAACGCATTCGGTCCTTTGAAGAGAAAGAGGAGGGGCGGCCTCCACCGCCCCCCCTCTCTTCTCGGCTCCTTCCGAGCCGGCCCCCGGCAGGGCGAGATGACCACGCCCGCCGAGGCCGACACCCTCTACTCCTGCTCTTCTCCATCCTCCTGGCCGCCGACCTCGGCCTTCTCTCTCTTGCTTCCCGACCCCAGACCCAGGATGGACCGGGCCGTATCCGCCAGCATCTGAGTTTCCTCGCCGTCCGAGAGGGAACCGAGCTCTGAATCGTCCGCCTCCAGGGCGGCGATCTCCTCCTCGGACATCCCCTTGGGGAGCTGAGCCGCCTTCCCGAGGTTGGCGAAGAGCTCCATGGGGATGGGGAAGACGGTGGTGGAGTTGTTCTCCGCGGCGATTTCCACAGCCGTTTGCATGAACCGGAGCTGGACCGCCACCGGGTGTTTCTCGATGACGTTGGCCGCCAGGGCCAGCTTCTTGGACGCCTGGTATTCCCCCTCGGCGGCGATGACCTTGCCCCGGCGTTCCCGCTCCGCCTCGGCCTGCTTGGCCATGGCTCGCTTCATCTCCTTGGGAAGGTCGATGTCCTTTATCTCCACCCCGGTGACCTCCACCCCCCAGGGATCCGTGCCCTGGTCGATGATGCCCCGGACGATCTCGTTGATCTGCTCCCGCTCCGCCAATAGCTCGTCCAGCTCCGACTGGCCGATAACGCTCCGAAGAGTGGTCTGGGCCAGCTGGCTGGTGGCGAAGTAGTAGTCCTCGATCTCCACCACCGCCTTGGCCGGGTCCGCCACTCTGAAGTAGACCACGGCGTTCACCGAGAGGCTCACGTTGTCCTTGGTGATGGTGTCCTGTGGGGGGATGTCCAGAGCCACGATACGGAGGTCCATCTTCCGCATCCGCTCCACGCCGAAGGGAACCAGGAAGATGAGGCCCGGCCCCTTGGCCCGGGTGAGCTTACCCAGGCGGAAGATCACCCCCCGCTCATACTCCCAGAGGACCCGGAGGGAGGTGAAGAGGGCTCCCAGCCCGAAGGCGGCAAGGGGAACGAAGATGGCGGTGGGGTCCATGGTTTCCTCCTCGAGTCGGGAGCACTTCCTGGCGGTCGAACGGAAGCTGGGAAGCGCCGCGGTTTCCTCGAATACGGGTGCGGGAGCCGGGGACTTCACCCCGACGGATCTCCCACGTATTCAGCCTGGGGCAGAAGGATGTCCCGGCGCAAGGAAGTTCGTCAAGAACGCCCTTGACACCCCTATGACCGCGGATGACCTTTGTTCCCAGGGCCGGAGTAGCTCAGTCGGTTAGAGCAGCGGAATCATAATCCGCGTGTCGGGGGTTCGAGTCCCTCCTCCGGCATCCAGCAAAGAGA
>JASFRP010000203.1:0-6417 GCA_050114895.1 Gemmatimonadota bacterium | reverse complement strand
CCGCCTCTCCGTAGAGGTCATGGACGGAGCAGGAAACACGGGAAAGGTCCTTCTGAACCGATATGGGCCCGTGCGGAGACCCATCAAGATCAGGATCTCCCGGCGGGACGACCAGCAGTACAGGGGTGATTCGGAGATGGTGCTCCAGAGCTACTCCATCCCCCTCGCGGACCTGGAAACAGCCTCAGGAAGCCGCCTGGACCTGTCCAACTTGAGGGAGATCCGGTTTCTCTTCGACGAGAGCCCGGCCGGGAGTGTGGTCCTGGACGAGGTGGGATTCTCGAATATGGATCCGGCGTTTCTCCGGGTTTCCGGGGCGGACGGAGATTGAGAACCGGCACCCCTAACGCCACCCGATGCTGAAGCTGTGTGACGGGGAGCCTCTCTCGTATCCCTGGTAGGCGTATTCCAGGGTGATGTCGTCCCCCATGAAGGCCCCTCCGAAGGTGATGGGGGTCGAGGTGAATTCCCCGGTCCGGTGGCGGTAACCTACGCGCCCGACGAAGGTCCGACCCGTCAGGGGCCAATACCCAACCTCCAGGCCAAGGGAGGGAACCACGTCTCCGTCCAGCCTGTAGGAGAGGGCTCCGGAGGCAGAGACATCCAGGGGCCCGAGAGGTGCGGACCGAGAAGATGCACCCAGGGTGAACCTCACCGGGAGTGGAATCTCTCCCCCCGCCATGTCGATGGCCGGCCCGAGGTTCTGCGCTGCCAGACCCATGGTGACGGGACCTTCGGAGAGCACCATGCCCAGGTCCACAGCCACCGTGCCGGCCTTTCTGGAGCCCAGGCGCTGCTCGATGAGCTTCCCCACCACCCCCACCTGGGTGCCCATCAGGCCTCTCCCAAACCCGGCGGACAAGACCAGCTCGGACGCGGCCAGCTCGCCCTCGTCCCGCAGCGACGCCTCGTCTCCCGGAAGGTTGAGAATATCCTCAACGGTTCCGATGGCATCCTGCGGAATCTGGTACCCCAGGTGCTGCACTCCCAGGGCGACTCCGCCCCCGAACCAGCTCTGACCGGCAGAGAGGGCGGTGAAGGTACCCCTGGCGGTAAACCGCTGCAGGGAAGCCACGAATCCTTGTGCCCTGCTGAGCTGGCCCGGGTGGTAGAAGAGGGCATCGGAATCCGCGGAGCCCAGGGCGAAAGCGTTCCCCAGTGCCAGAGCCCGGGTGCTGGCCGAAAGGTCGAGGACGATGGGCCCCCGGTCCCGGGATTGACCCAGCACTGGACCGACCCAGACGGCCAGGCACAGGAGAGGGATGAGGAAAGCGCCTTTCGCTGTCGACATGTCCACCTCGAAGTTTCGGAGACGACGAGCAGGAGCCGGAAGCTTGGGCTCGGTGGCCGCATACGCAATATCCGGATTCTGACCCCTGGCCCGTTGGGAACGAGCTGGACCCGCCTGCGGTCCTGGACGAGGACGGTCGGCCCCCACCCCTATCTCCGATCCACGACGCCCTTCAACCGGCAGGCTCCGCATTGGATCAGGACCCGATCGCGGACATAGGCTACTTCTCGCCGGGGGGGTACGGGTGTCAGCTCCAGCGCTCCTCGGCACCGGGGACATGAGGGTGCCTCGCCCCTCATCAGCGCTTCCCGGAGTGAGCGCTCTTCGTCAGGCGTGAAGTTATCTCGCACGGCGTCCTCCGGAGACGTAGATTCCCGGGAGACGGGCCGAGAGCCCTTTCCATGAAACCGGGTCTGGCTCTGCCCCGTAGTGGTGATCGGTAGCCCGAGGTGCCCTCAGCGAACGGAGAATGCCATGAGAGGCCTGGGAATGGTGCTCCTTACGGGAGCCGCCGCCATTATCATGTGGAAGGTCTTCGCGGCAATGCTGGTCGGCCTTCTGGGGCTCGTGTTCAAGGCGGCCATGGTCTTCGCCGTCGTCCTGCTCCTCATGAAGTTCTTCCGGGGAGGAAAGAAGGAAGAGTAGGGGGCCGGGACAAGCAGTTCTTCCCACCAATGGATCCCCCTCAGGGATTCACGAAGGCACGCAGGCTCCTGATCTGCTCCGGGGCTCCCAGCACGATCATGATATCGCCGGGGTCGAGACGGGTGGTGGCCACTGGGTTGAATACGTAGGAATACGCTTCCTCCGCCCCTTCCGGGTTCTTCTTGCGCAGAGCGATCACGATCAAGCCGGTGTTCTGGGGAATCCTGGCGTCCGCCAGCGTCCGTCCAGCCAGGGGGGAAGTCTCCGTCACCGTCTCCTGTTCCAGCCTGAGGGTGAGATCCGGGGATCGGGTAGCAACGTCCAGAAAAGACACGACGCTGGGTCGGAGCATGAACGCCGCCATCCGGATGGCTCCACTGGCGTTGGGGCTGACCACGTGGTTGGCCCCGGCCCGATAGAGCTTCGGAACGGTTTCTTCTTCGTAGGCCCTTGCCACGATCTCCAGATCGGATCGGAGGTCCCGCGCCGTGAGGCAAACGAAGAGGTTGTCGGTGTCGGCGCTCAGACATGTGATGAGTCCCCTCGCCTTCTGGATTCCGGCTTCTTCCAGAAAATGATCTATGGTGGCGTCGCCCTCCACCACCACCAGGTCGGGAAGTAGCCCCTGTAGCTCCTCCACCTTGGCTCGATCCCGCTCGATGACCACGAAGGACTCGCCGGACACCAGGAGCTCCTCCATCACCTGGCTTCCCGTGCGCCCTGCACCGCAGACGATCACGTGATTCTCCATTTTCTTGATCTCTTTTTCCGTTCGACGCCTGCGCAGGAGGGGGGTCAGGTCCAGCTCGACGACGAAGGACGTCAGGAAGGCGACCCAGAGTCCAAGGCCCGTGATTCCCCCTGCCAGGATGAAGCTGGTGAAGATTCTTCCGGTAGTAGACAGAGGGTGCACCTCGTCGTAGCCCACCGCCGTCAGGGTGATGACGGTCATGTACAGCGAGTCACCCCATTTCCACTCTTCGATCCCCATGTACCCGAGGGTGCCGAAGAGGAGAAGGCCTGCGAAGAAGAGGCCCGTCCCCAGGAATCGATTGGCGTAAGGGCGCATCGGCTCAGGAGATGATGAAAGGGAGCGGGAACGGTGGAGGTCGTTCCCCCTCCGGAAAAGCTAGGGATCGCGCGGCTTTTCGGCCATATCTCTCTTGACTCGAAGTTTCGAGGTATTTACCGTACATGGTGTACCCTCATGGAATTAGGGGAAACGCCTGTTTTCTTGCGGCTTCTTGGCCCTTCGTGCGGCCGTCTGCCCAGGATTCCGGTACACCCCATTTTCCATAATTTTGCGGCCGGGGCCGCGTCCGTTCTTCACCATCCGAGAGGAGTTACCCAATGAACAAGTCCGATCTTGTGGACGCCCTCGCAGGCAACACCGGTATGACCAAGGCCGATGCCGCTCGCGCAGTGGATGCCCTCTTCGCGCCGGACAAGGGCATCATTGCCAAGAATCTCAAGAAGGGTGGCCGGGTGCAGATTACCGGCTTCGGCACCTTCGAGGCCAAGAAGCGGAAGGCCCGCACCGGCCGGAACCCCCGCACGGGCGAGACCATCAAGATTGCGGCCACAAAGACCCCCAGCTTCCGGGCCGGGAAGGGTCTCAAGGACGGCATTAAGTAGGATCGGGGAGTCCGAGGATCTGGGATCGTCCCCGATCTCTGGTCGTGGGGCAGTCCGGGGTCTCCTCTTTGCTCCGTTGCTTACGCGCGGCATCGGAGTAGGATGACGGAAGGGGTCACCCCCCGAGAGGGGAGTGGCCCCTTTCCGGCCTTTCGGCCCGAGACCGTCTCTTACGGAATCAGGAGCCCCGGTGCCCGTCACCCCTGGGGCGACGGCCGGGAGCCTCCCGACTCCCTTTCCTCGGGGAGGAAGCGTCTCTGCTCCCCGGCCTCCCTCCCCTGCCCCCGGTTCCCCCTCGACCCGCGGGTCCTCCCCTGTCGTAGTCACATCGGACGCTCCGACCCCTGATCGTCGTTCCGTTCAGCCCCTTGATGACTCTCTCCGCCACTCCGGCATTCACTTCCACCAGGGAGAACGTCTCCCGAATCTCGATTTTTCCCACCTGGGAGCCTTCCACGCCCGCCTCACCGGCAATGGCCCCGAGAAGGTCCCCGGGCCCGATCTCCTCTTTCTCCCCCACGCCCACAAAAAGCCTTACCCATGTCTTGGGGGCGGGTCCAGTGACGCTCCCAGGCTCCGAGCCGCGTGCAGCCTCCTGGGCTCCCTGTTTTCCGGTGTCCTGTTTCTTCTGGAGAAGGGCCAGGGCCGCCGCGGCCACCTCTCCGGGGGAATGCGTTTCGAACAGGGGCTCCAGGGCCAGATAGTGGGGTGCCAGCTCTTCCTCCTTCACTGCCCTTTCCAGCATGTCCCTCAAGCGGTCCAGCTCTCCGGCCACACGGGTCGGGAGGGGGTCTCGGGCCGGGACCAGGCGATACCCCGTTCGCCGTGCCAGATCCCTCAGGTGCATGAGCTCCCGAGCCCTCACCAGGACCAAGCCCCCGTCCTGCCCTCCGTGACGACGATCCAGGGAGTCCGGGTCCTTTGGAACATCGACGCTGACGGATACGACGGGCGCTTCGGGGTTCCAGTCGTCCAGGGCTCTCCGAGCGTCCATCTCCTCCACACCGAGCCAGACCGGGAAGTCTCCCTCCCCTGGAGCTCCGGCCAGGTACCCGTGGAGGGTGAGGAAATCCCCCACGTCTGCGGCCTGATCCTCCGATCGGAAGAAGAGGAGAACGTGGTGGGCGCCCCCGTGTAGCGCTCCGGACACCGCCTGAAGGAGTTCCGTCTCCTTCGATTCCCCGCTGATACGGTAGGCGACCTCGCCCCTCTGAGGTGGAGCGTGCTCCTTCCCGGTTTCCGCAGCCCGCGGAGGAAGATGGACGGCTTTGTGAAGGTGGGCCTTGGCGAAGGCCTCGGCTTCCCTCGGGAGGGGCTGCCCAAGGATGATCCTCTGGCAGCCCGTTGGGAGGGATTCCACCAGAATGTTCAGGGCATCCCGTCCCGTCTTCTGAAGAGCCCCGTATCCGTCCAGGACCAGGACCTGGATTCCCTCCATGGAAATGGTGGAGCTCCGGATCTCTCTGAGGAGGTCCTCCGGAGAGGAGAAGAGGATGCTGGCCAGGCCGGGAAGGGCCCAGGGCGATCCCAGGGCAGCGATTCTGTGCCCGGTGACCTGGGCCAGTCGGGAGAGGGATTCGGCCAGCCGAAGGGCGGCTTGTGGGCCGGGGGCGAGTACGAACGCACGAGGTGAGCCTGCCTCCGGGTCCACCGTCTGGAGAAGGGGAATCCCATAGGCCACCAGCGTTCCGGCCCCCGGGCCGGCCTGGGCCATGAGAGAGTTCCCCCGAATGAGGACGGGGATGGCGGATTCCTGGAATCCCGAGGGTCGCTCGATCCCTTCCGCGGCCAAGGCTTCCACCAACTCCGGGCTCACGCCGATCTCTTCGAAGGCTACCATGTCGGGTCTGTCTCCCCTCACCCCTGCCCGCCGGTGCCGGGAGCGGGTTCGTCCCCGGGCTCGTATGGCAATCGGTTCAAGAAGATCTGGATTTCGTAATCCAATCGGGAGGTACGCAGGCAGTCCGTGGAGGCCACCACCTCGGTGTAGAAGCCGTGGGGGTGGGCAGAGAGCGTGACGGTGCCCTCCTTTCCCGTATAGGTGGCGCCGTGGCCTGAGGTCGTGGACTTCATGAGGCCAACCCGCTCGGGCAGAATCTCTTCGGCCCTCCTGAGCACCTCGCTCGGTGTCAGTGCCGTCTTCCTCTGATAGCCAGCCATGGTCTCTCTACTCGTTCAGGTTTCCGTTCAGTGGCCTCCGGCGGCCAGAAATGCGTCCAGCGCTTCCGGAGTCGGGCTTCCGTGCAGAGTCCTCCCATTCAAGCGGAGGGTCGTGGGCCGCACCACCCCTTCCCTCATCGCTCTGGAGCGGATGGTTCCCACCGCCTCCCCGTATTTGTCCACGTCCAGGGCCGCCTTGGCTTCCATCGCGTCCAACCCGTGCTTCTCGCCCAGCGCGACCAGAACGTCCACTCGGCCGATGTCCAGACCATCTTCAAGGTAAGCTCGGAACAGCGCTTCGTGGATCTCCAGGGGCCGATTCCCCTCAGCCGCGAAATAGACCAGCTCGTGAGCCTTCCGGGTCCAGGGGATGATCCACGGCGGGGTGAACGCCAGGCCCATCGCCTGGGCCTCGGTCATCGCCCGGGCCCTGTGATCCTTCCACTCTCTTCGATTCGGGTCCAGGAGGGGGTGATGGGGCGGGTTCAGCTCCAGGGGGAGGGGCTGGAGGTTGGATCCCGGGAAGTAGCCCCGTTCCCGCAGCCGCAGCTCCAGGAGGTAGGAGGCCGGGTCCACATAATCGTAGAAGAGAACCAGGGGGCCAGACTCGCTCATGATGGCCCGAATCTGAGTCTCTGTTCCGGAAGGGGCAATGGAAGGAACGGGATTTGCATTGCCAGGAGGGG
>JASFRP010000202.1:0-6439 GCA_050114895.1 Gemmatimonadota bacterium | reverse complement strand
GGGGAATGCCAGGCTCCGAGATTCGGGGAGATCCTCGTGAAGACACGCCTGGCAGCCCTCGCGGGAGTATTTCTCTCGGTCTTCCTCTGCCCGGGTTCCTCCCCGCCCGCCACTGCCCAGAACTATGAGCCCACCTGGGAGTCTCTGGACGCCCGTCCCACGCCCGCGTGGTTCGGCGACGCCAAGTTCGGCATCTTCATCCACTGGGGCGTCTACTCGGTCCCGGCCTGGATTCGGGTTCGGGAAGGGCGGTACGCCTCCTATGCCGAGTGGTACTACGCCCGGGTGATGGGAGAGCTCAAGGGGGACGAGGACTTCCACGAGAAGACCTACGGAGAGGATTTCGAATACCGGGACTTCGCCCCCCTCTTCACCGCCGAGCTTTTCGATCCGGACTTCTGGGCCAGCCTCTTCGCCGAATCCGGGGCCCGGTACGTCGTCCTCACCAGCAAACACCACGACGGCTTCTGCCTGTGGCCCACGGCAAGCCCGTTCAAGAAGAACTGGAACAGCATGGAAGTGGGGCCGAAACGCGATCTTCTGGGCGAGCTCACCGAGGCGGTCCGAGCCCATGGCCTCCGGATGGGCGTGTACTACTCCCTCATCGAGTGGGAGACGAACCGGACGAGCAGGACCCCCAGCGGGCGCTTCATCCCTCAGGAGATGATGGACGCCTATGGGATTCCCATCGATCGATACGTGGACGATCACGTGCTCCCCCAGCTCAGGGAGCTGGTGACCCGGTATCAGCCCGCGGTGATCTTCTCCGACGCCGGGGAGTGGGACGAGGACGAGGAGTTCTGGAAGACGAAGGAGTTCCTGGCGTGGCTCTACAATCACGCCCCGAATCGGGACGAGGTGGTGGTCAACGATCGATGGGCCAAGGGTATGCCGGGGGTGCACGGGGATTACTTCTCCAGCGAGTACCAGGATGCCGAGGGCGTCGGCACCGGCCACCCCTGGGAGGAGAGCCGGGGCATGGGTCTCTCCTACGGGTACAACCGTGCCGAGAACATCAACCACTACCGGACCTCCAAAGAGCTCGTCCATGAGCTCATCGACGTGGTCAGCCGGGGCGGGAAACTGCTCCTGAACGTGGGTCCCACGGCCGACGGACGGATCCCAGTGATCATGCAGCAGCGCCTTCGGGACATGGGATCGTGGCTCCGCATCAACGGCGAGGCCATCTACGGCACCCGTCCGTGGAACGCAGGCCTTGAGCCGTCGAACGGAGGAGAGGGCTCGCCGGGGGTCCGATTCACGAGGAGGGGCCCGGATCTCTACGCCCTCTTTCCGGAATGGCCGGAAGGAGAGGTACGAATCCCCGGCCTGGACGGCCCCGACGGAGTCGCGGTGGAGCTCTTGGGGTTCGCCGGGGAGGTCGATTCGCGATGGGAAGAGGGGGCTCTGGTCTTCACCCCGCCCCTCATGTCTCCGGCCCTGGTGCCGAGCCCCTATGCCTATGTCTTCAAGATCGCCGGGGCGATCCAGTGAGGCCGGCATGACCACCACCATCACCGGGATCGACACCTTCGACGTCCGATTCCCCACTTCCCGGGAGCGGCACGGCTCCGACGCCGTCCACACCGATCCGGACTACTCGGCAGCGTACGTCATTCTCCGGACCGACCACCCCGGAGGGCTCGAAGGCCACGGCCTCACGTTCACCATCGGCCGCGGGAACGAGCTCTGCGTGGCGGCAATCCGGGCACTGGCCCCCATGGTAAGCGGCCTCACGCTGGAAGCCATTCGTGGGGACATGGCCGGGTTCTGGCGTGGGCTGGCCAACGAATCCCAGCTCAGGTGGGTGGGGCCGGAGAAGGGGGTGATCCACCTGGCCACCGCAGCTCTGGTGAACGCCGTCTGGGACCTGTGGGCGAAGCTAGACGGGAAGCCTCTCTGGAAGCTCCTGGCGGATATGACTCCGGAGGAGATGGTGGGCTGTGTGGACTTCCGGTACATCACCGACGCCATCACGCCGGAAGAGGCCCTGGGGATCCTCCAGGAGGTTGGCCCCACAAAGGCGATGCGAGAGGCGGAGATGCTCCGGGACGGCTATCCGGCCTACACCACGTCGGCCGGATGGCTGGGCTACTCCGATCAAGAGATTCGGACGCGCTGCCGTGAAGCGTTGGCGGAGGGGTGGTCCCACTTCAAGGTGAAAGTGGGGGGGAGCCTCCAGGACGATCTGCGCCGGTGTGCCCTGGTCCGGGAGGAGATCGGGCCGGACCGGAAGCTGATGATGGACGCGAACCAGCGCTGGGATGTGGACGTCGCCGTCGCCAGGATGCGGGAGCTGGCCCGCTTCGATCCATGGTGGATCGAGGAGCCCACGAGCCCCGACGACGTCCTGGGCCACGCCGCCATCGCCAGGGCCGTCGCCCCCATCGGCGTGGCCACCGGGGAGCAGTGCCAGAATCGGGTGATCTTCAAACAGCTCATGCAGGCCCAGGCCATCCGCTTCTGCCAGATCGACGCATGCCGCCTGGGTGGGGTGAACGAGGTCCTGGCCGTTCTCCTCATGGCCGCCAAGTTCGGTGTCCCCGTCTGTCCCCACGCCGGGGGGGTAGGGCTTTGCGAGTATGTCCAGCACCTGGCCATCTTCGACTACCTGTGCGTGAGCGGTTCCCTGGAGGACCGCATCCTGGAGTACGTGGACCACCTTCACGAACACTTCGCCCACCCGGTGGTGATCCGGAATGGCCGCTACGTGGCGCCCCGAGCGCCGGGTTTCAGCATCGCCATGAAGTCCACCTCTCTGGCGGAGTACACCTTCCCCGACGGGGGCGCCTGGGCAGGCCGTGACGCATGATCAGGAGAGGACCGCAGCCGTGACAGAAACCGCCCCCCAACCGGAGGCCGGAGGCGCCGTCAGCCGTTCCGCGAAAGTGGTTCCGGCCCGACTCGTCCTTCCCTTCGTCCTGGTGACCCTCCTCTTCCCCCTCTGGGGATTCGCCAACGACGTCACCAACCCCATGGTGAAGGCGTTCTCCCGGATCCTCCAGATGAGCAACTTTCAGGGATCCCTGGTGCAGTTCGCCTTCTACGGCGGCTATTTCGCCATGGCCTTTCCGGCGGCGCTCTTCATCAAGCGGTACTCCTACAAGGCCGGGATCCTGGTGGGCCTGGGGCTGTACGCCACCGGAGCCCTCCTCTTCATTCCCGGCAGCCTGATGATGGTCTTCTGGCCCTTCCTCGTGGCCTACTTCGTCCTCACCTGCGGACTCTCCTTCCTGGAGACCAGCGCGAATCCATATATCCTCGCCATGGGGGCCGAATCCACCGCCACCCGACGACTCAATCTGGCCCAATCCTTCAACCCCATGGGATCCCTCCTGGGGATGTTCGTGGCCCAGCAGTTCATTCTCGCTCGGCTGGATCCCGCCACGGCGGCGGAGCGGGGGTCCATGGGCCCGAACCAGCTCGCGGCCCTCACGGGCCAGGATCTGGCGGTGGTCCGCACCCCCTACATCGGAATCGCCCTGGTCCTCGTGGTGGTCTTCGCCGCCATCGCCGCCACGCGCATGCCCTCCTACGGCGAGGAGGACCGATCCCTCAACCTGGGTCCGACCCTCCGCCGGTTGGTTCGGAACAGGCGATACGTTGAGGGAGTGGTGGCGCAGTTCTTCTACGTCGGCGCGCAGATCATGTGCTGGACCTTCATCATCCACTACGGCACGATGGTGTTGGGCTTGGACGAGGTCACGGCCCAGGGGTACAACATCGTGGCCATGATCATCTTCGTGACCAGCCGGTTCATCTGCACCTTTCTGCTGAAGTACGTGAGTCCCGGGGGGCTGCTCGCGGCTCTGGCTGTGGCGGGAGGGGGGCTGACCCTGGGGGTGATTCTCATCCAGGGGATGATGGGGCTCTACTGCCTCGTGGGGATCTCAGGGTGCATGTCCCTGATGTTCCCCACCATCTACGGGATCGCCCTCAGGGGAGTCGGAGAGGACGCCAAGCTCGGTGCCGCGGGGCTGATCATGGCCATTCTCGGGGGGTCGGTCATGCCACCGCTCCAGGGAGCCATCATCGATCTGCACACCATTCATCTATGGGCGGTCTCCTTTCCCGCGGTCCGGGCATCCTTCATTCTTCCCCTCGTCTGTTTCGTGGTGATCGCCCTGTACGGGGGGCGGTGTCGGATTCGAGAATCGGAGGAAATACAGTGACGACGCATGCGTTTCGTCTGGACCGGAAGGTCGCCGTGGTGACGGGAGGTGGCAGCGGTATCGGGGAAGCCATCGCCACTACCTTCGCCGCCCGGGGAGCCACGGTCCACATCCTGGACGTGAGTCTGAACTCCGCCGAGGCTACCGCGCGGGAGATCAGCGAGAACGGGGGATCAGCGGCCCCGCACCTCTGCGACGTGACGAAGGGTGACTCCGTCCGTCAAGTGTTCGGAGAGATCCTTCGGGCCGGACCCATCGATATCCTGGTGAACAACGCGGGGATCGCCCACGTGGGGAAGCTGGAGAACACCACGGAGGAGGACCTGGAACGCGTCTTCGCGGTGAACGTGAAAGGTGTCTACCACTGCATGGGAGCCTGCATCGAGTCCATGAAGGAGCGGGGTGGCGGAGTCATTTTGAATATGGCCTCCGTGGCCGCTTCGGTTGGGATCTCGGATCGCTTCGCATACTCCATGTCCAAAGGCGCGGTTCTCGCCATGACCCTATCCGTGGCGAAGGACTATGCGGCCCACGGCGTCCGGGTCGTCTCGGTCTCCCCCGCCCGGGTCCACACCCCCTTCGTGGACGGCTTTCTCGAGAAGAACTACCCGGGGCGGGAGCAAGAGATGTTCGAGAAGCTCTCGGCCACCCAACCCATCGGCCGGATGGGCACCCCCCAGGAGGTGGCGGACCTGGCCCTTTACCTCTGTTCGGATCAGGCCGCGTTTGCGACAGGAACCGACTACCCCATCGACGGCGGGTTCCTCAGGCTCAACACGTAGGAGTCCTTCAGGGAGGCATCATGAGGCTGATTCGATTCGGCGAAGCTGGCCGGGAGAGACCAGGCATTCTGGATCCTGCCGGCCGGCGCCTCGACGTGAGCGCATTTGGAGAGGACTGGGATGAGCGTTTCTTCGCCACCGAGGGGCTCGTGCGCCTTGGGGGGTGGCTAGAGGAGCACGCCGGCCTGTGTCCTGTGGTGGACGAGGGTATTCGCCTCGGTCCCTGTGTCGCACGTCCCTCGAAGATCATCTGCATCGGGATGAACTACGCGGCTCACGTGAAGGAAACCGGCGGCACCATTCCCACCGAACCGGTGGTTTTCTTCAAGGCCACCACGGCTATTTGCGGCCCGAACGACGACCTGGTGGTCCCCCCCGGCTCCGAGAAGACGGACTGGGAGGTGGAGCTGGCGGTCGTGGTGGGGCGGAAGGCCAGGTACCTGACCGAAGCCGAGGCAATGGAGTATGTGGCCGGGTACGCCCTCCACAACGACTACAGCGAACGGGGCTGGCAGATCGAGCGGGGCGGGCAGTGGGTGAAGGGGAAGAGCTTCGACACCTATGCTCCTGTCGGGCCCTTCCTGGCTACCCGCGACGAGATCCCGGACCCGAACGCCCTCCGTCTCTGGCTGGACGTGAACGGGAAACGCCTCCAGGAGAGCAACACCTCGGACATGATCTTCCGTATTCCGGCCCTGGTGAGCTACCTGAGCCAGTTCATGACTCTGCTGCCGGGGGACGTCATATCCACCGGGACCCCTTCCGGGGTAGGCCTGGGACTCGATCCGCCCCGATACCTGAGGCCCGGAGACGTCGTAGAGCTGGGGATCGACGGGCTGGGCACCGCTCGGCAGCGGGCCGTGGCGTTCCAGGGGACCGAGCCTCCGGCTCCCTGATGCGGATCGACGCCCACCAGCACTTCTGGCACTACGACCCGGTTCGTGACAGCTGGATCACGGAAGAGATGTCCGTGCTGAAGCGGGACTTCCTCCCCCACGAGCTGAACGCCCTGCTGGACGGGAACGGGATGGACGGTACCGTCGCGGTGCAGGCCGACCAGTCCGAGACCGAGACCCGCTTTCTCCTGGGGTTGGCGGAAGACCACCCCAACATCCTGGGCGTCGTGGGTTGGGTGGACCTGCGGAGCCCCGACCTGCCGGAGCGCCTGGAGAGCCTCGCCCGCTTCCGGCGCCTCCGCGGCGTGAGGCACATCGCTCAGGCGGAATCCGACGATTTCCTCGCGCGCCCGGAGGTGATCTCCGGCATCGGTAGGCTCCGGGACTTCCAGCTCACCTACGACATCCTGGTGTATCCCCGGCAGCTACCCGCCGCCCTCACCCTGGTGCACGCGCTACCGGTCCAGCCCTTCGTTCTGGATCACATGGCAAAGCCCCTCATCGGCCTCGGCGTGAGGGAGCCCTGGGCCACTCAGGTGCGGGAGCTGGCGAGCCACCCCAAGGTGTGGTGCAAGATCTCCGGCCTGGT
>JASFRP010000201.1:0-6450 GCA_050114895.1 Gemmatimonadota bacterium | reverse complement strand
ATCCTCGATTTTGTGCGAGGTGCCGGGACGAAGCTCGAGAAGAAGGATGATCCGGACGAGGCATTCCTGGAGCGCCGAAAGGGAAACGAGCTCATGCAGCACGTGTTCGCCCTCGGTTTCGAGGTGGACAAGTTTCGTGTCGACTACGATGACGGGGTGGCCACAGTCAAGGGGAAGGTCACGGACCAGAGCACCCGGGAAAGGGTCGTTCTGGCCATTGGAAACACCCAGGGCGTAGCCCGGGTGGATGATCAGCTCGAGGTGGTGGAGCCGGCTCCGGAGGCCACCATGTACACCGTGAAATCCGGGGACACCCTCGGGAAGATCGCCCGGGAACACTACGGTGACGCCGCGAAATACCCCACGATCTTCGAGGCCAATCGTCCGCTCCTTACCGATCCGAACAAGATCTACGTAGGACAGGTTTTGAGAATCCCTCCCCTCTCCGAGTGACGAAAGGAACCCCAATGTCAGTCGCAAAGCACATCGAGATCACCGCCGATTCCACGAAGGGCTTCGAAGACGCAGTGCAGCGGGGGGTAGACACGGCTGCCAAGACCGTAAAGGGCATCCGGTCCGCTTGGGTGAAGGACCAGCAGGTTCTGGTGGAAGGCAACAACATCACCACCTACCGTGTGAACATGAAGGTGACCTTCGTTCTGGAAGACTGAGGTGAAGGACGCCGGTCCTCGTTCCCGTCCGGGAGCCGGCGCGGCGGAAGGTCCGACAGGGGTGGGCAGCCCCCGAGAATCCTGGGGGATCGGAGCGGTCATTCCGTCCTTCAGGATCCAGCGAGGAGAGCACCATGGCAAAACTCACCTCCCCAGGGGCTTGGGGGGCGCAGGTTGCCTGTGTCCCCTGATGACCCCTTCCGCCCACCATCCCCCTCACCGTCACACATCCGTGGATTGCCGGGGGCCGCGACCTTCCGGCACCCCGGCGACTGAGCTTCCGCCCGCTGTTCCTACCCCACCGGCTCCAGCTCCAGGTTCGTGAGCTCCTCCGTGACCTCGAAGTCGTACGTGGGATACTCGTACAGCGGCATCCGGGGTTCGGTCTCCCCCAGGGAGTAGCCGAAGACGTTCTGGTATTCGGAGATGTCCTCCCCGATCTCGTCCAGCTGTCTGAGATATTCGCTGATGGACTTGGACTCGATGATCACCACCTTTCCCATCTGGTCGATGATGGGGCTGTGGGCCCGGGTCCGGTCGTGATCGAACTCCAGGATCCTGCGTCCGTACCGGGTGATCCCGATGGTCCGGAAGGTGAGGCTTTTTCCCACCGCCGGCAGGTTCAGGACGCTCCTGTCCGTGGCCAGGAAGGGGACGTCCGCCGCCTTCCTCAGGGCCTCGATGTTCTCCACCATGAGCTCGGCATTCAGGGGGAAGTCGCGGAGACGCTCCCTGATCTCCTCCGGAACCCGGCCCATGACCTTTTCCTCCGCCTCCTCCTGCACAACCCGGGCGATGGGGGCGTAGTTGAAGTTGTTCTCCATGTACCCTTTCACCACGAAGGTGTAGTAGGGGAGGACCCCCACTTCGTTCAGGGCCCGGCGCAGCTTCGCCGAGTGGCCCCGGCGAGAAGCGGCGGCAGAGAAGACGAGCTGGTTGGTCACCGTCCAGCCGGCTGAGATGAGCCTCCGGACGGCGTCACGGGCCTCCGGCGTCACCTCCATGGGGGCTTCGAAATGGGTCTGGATGATGAACTGTCGCACCCCCGCCTTCCAGGCCCGCTCCTTGAACTGACGCAGTATGGTGGCAAGCTCGTCGTCGATCCGCTGGGGGAGGTAGACCGGAAGACGAGTCCCCAGCCGCACCCGCACCATCTCTGCGTATTTCTCCCCCTCCGGCCGCGCGCGGTTGTCTTCCCGCTTCCCCGTGGCCATCTCCAGTACCGCCTCCAGGATCTTCTCCAGAGACGAGTTGGAGCTCATGAGCGCGTCGCCACCGGTGATGAGGATATCGCGGAGCTGTGCATCTTCCCGAAAATAGCTCATGAGGACCGGAAGCTTCTCGGACCAGCTCAGGGTCGGGGCCAGCTTCTCCAGCTCGAAGTTCAGGTGTCCCCGCTGGAAGTCGTACATCCGCTGGCAGACTGAACAAAGACCGCCGCAGGCACGCCCCATGGTGTCGGGGATGAGGATGGCCACGTCGGGGTAGCGCCGGTGGATGTTGTCCTGGGTAGGGAGGACCCATCCGGCGGCATTGGGCTTGCCGGGCTCCACCAGGTCTTCCTTTTCCCACGCCACGATGTGGCCGAACTCGTCCACCAACTGCGTGCTGTAGGTGACATAGTACCGGATGGCGAGATCGGCGCCGATGGCGAAGTAGGGGACTCGGACGTGGAGGAGGGAGAGGTAATACGGGTTCACGAAGAAGGGGATGCCGGCGTCCCGGGCTTCGTAGAGGATCTTCATGGTGTCCGGGTCCAGGGATTCCCCCAGCATCTCGTTGAGGAGCTCCGGAGACCGTATGGCGAAGGTGAGGTGGAAGTGCATGTCTTTCCACCATTCCAGGGCCTCCGCCAGCTTTTCCTCTCTCGTCATGCCCTCCCGGAATTGGAACCGCCGGCTGGAGATCTCCCCCCGGTCCATCCGGTCGATGATGAGACCGAGGATCCGGTCCCGGTTCTCTTCCCTCAACTTTACGATGCGGGGGTCGAGCCCCGAGGGATACCGCTCCATCCAGCCCTCCACCTGCTCCGGGCTCGGCTTCGCCTGCTGGCTCCGTTCCGTGAATTGGCGGAAGAGGTGGAGCATGTCCTCGAAGAATCCCGGCTTGGCGCCGCCGGTGCCGTGGTGCACCGCAAGCCAGAGGAGCTGAAACGGGTTGCTCACCGCCAGCTCCCCCCTGAGGTTCAGGTCCCGGAACTCACGCCCCGCGTTGTCGATGTAGTCCAGGATCCGGATGGCAGCGAAGTCCTTCCACTCCAGGGCGTGGAAGTCCTCTCGGGTGGGGTGCTCGCTGGCGTAGTAGGCAAGTGCCGCCGGCCGGCCCCGGATCTCGTCCAGGACCCAGTTCCGGACCCCCACGAGGGCTTCCGTCTCGTTCATGGCCTTCCGCATGATCTCCTCGAGCTTGGGATTCTCGTTCAGGAGACGCTGAAGGAGGCGGTGGGATTTGACCGTGATGGCAATGCGGTCGAGCTCGGCGATGGTAGACATGGCTCAGCTGCTCTGCTCGAGGCGTTTCCGGGCGGGCGGCCGCGTGGACGGCTCGCCCGCGATCCGGGGAACCGGGGATCAGAAGAACGATCGAAGGATGCGAAGCCCCCAATCCACGGCGAAGATCAGGGTGGGCAGCAGTGTGAGGCCCACGGAGAACGTCAGACCCATTCGGAAAAACCCGGGCCCGGTGGCGAGGATCTTGCCCCGGCCCAGCTTCTCCACGGCGATCTCACCCATGGGGCCCAGGAGATAGCAGAGGTTCGCCAGCACTCCGTAGGCGACGATGGGTTGCCAGATATAGGGAATGTGCAGGGGATCGGGGGGCAACGACGATAATACGCGGATGGCGGCCAGGGAAACGACCCCCGTGCCCCCCACGATGAGGTTGTACTTCAGGCGCCGGGACTCCCACCATTTGATGATTCCCGGGACGGTCCGGGGAGCCGGCGGCGCGTACAGGAAGTCCACCAGGCTGTGGCTCTCCTGCTCCTCGTACTGGTCCACGAAATCCAATGAGTGGTCCATTGTCGAAGCATGTCCCCTTGGAGGGATGATGGCAAGTTATTCCTACTCCGGTTGGACGCGGGGCGTTCCCACCAGGGGGCCTGCCGCCAGGCGCTTATTCTTCTTGTGCCGGATTGGCCCGGAGGCCATAGTGGGAGATCCGACCCACGCAACCTCCGGAGAGACCGATGCCCAAGATCATCGCGCTGAGCGGTCACGGGGAGTGGATGCTCGGCAAAGAGGGTTACGTCACTTTGCCGGCCAACACCTCCATCAAGTTCTATACGATGAACATGCGAACCCTCAGTGACGCGCTGGGTGGTGACCTGGACCGGGGCATCGTCCAGGGCATGTCCCCCGACCAGGAGGCGGGACCCTTCAAGACCGTGCCGAACATGAGGCTCTTCCCACCCACGGGGCTGAACATCAAGACCCCCGCCAACCCGGGAAAGTGGCACGTCGTGAAACTTCCCCAGAGGGTCCCCGTGGACAACAGGAACCTCCAGATCCAGATCGATCCCGCCTATCCCGGGGGGGCCGATCTCAAGACCATCCTCTCCTTCCTGGAGCCGGCTCTCCGGGCATCCACGGACAACGTGCTCCTCTGGGCAGCTTGCCGGGCCATCAACCTGACGGCGAAGGGCGGAAAGGCCATCGGGGTCAACACCATGCAGCGCTGAGGGTCCGTCGCAGCGGTGAGGGGTTCTTTGGCGAGAGCTTTTTGGCATTGATTCGGGCCGGCGGGGCGGGTTGCCCTGCCGGTCCGTTGCCGAATGGCCCTGCGAGCGCTCGAACCCGGGCCTCCAGCGGGCGGGCTCGGCATGGCGGCGCGGACATCTCAGGATCGATCGGGCGGGCTCGGCATGGCGGCGCGGACATCGCAGGATCGATCGGGCGGGCTCGGCATGGCGGCGCGGACATCTCAGGATCGATACAGAGGAGTCGGCACTGCGGGAATGGCACTGCGAGATGGGCCGGGACCGAGGCTCCCTGCCCCAACAGCCCTCCATTCTGCCCCGGAAAGCCTTGACAGGATCTGAGGCGACGGAATGGGGAGAGCCCGGAGGGAGGTGAGGAGCGTCGTTCAATACCCCTCCGGGCCCCCCTGCGGCGGATACCCACTCCCCGTCGATTCCCGAATCCTCCCACGCCTCCCACGGCCGGGAGAAGCGCACACAGAGCCTCGAAAAACCCCCTGGTATATTGGAGATAGGAGCATGATCCCGTGACGTGACGACGTGAGGAGGAGTCCCCCCGATGATCGCTTTCCCCACTGTACCCGGACCTCAACTCCCTGCCGAAGCGGATCCCTCGGCGGAAGCCGATTCCTCAACTGAACCCTGCGTCGCCGGCACCACTGCCAGCGGGCCTTCCCGTGATGGATGCGCCCGCGTTCCAGCCGGGATCGGTTACGCCCCGGTGGATCCTACGGCGGATTCTCCGACGGCGCCGTGCACCCCGACGACCTCCTGCACAACCGGGACCGAGCCTGCCGAGCTGGAGGAGCTGGGGGACGAGATCGCCCGGCTCTCGGCCCACCTCCATGCCGCCACGTATCGCCTCCTGGTGCTCATCCGGGCGTTCGATGAGCGGGGCGGCTGGGGCGGGGGCTTCCGCTCATGTGGCCACTGGCTCTCCTGGCGCACGGGGATCGCCCCCGGTGCGGCCCGGGAGAAGGTGCGGGTGGCCCGGGCCCTGGGGTCGCTGCCCCGGATCTCGGAGGGGATGGCCCGTGGGGAGTTGTCGTACTCGAAGGTCCGGGCTCTGACGCGGGTCGCGACGCCGGAGAACGAGGGAGAGCTGGTGGAGACGGCCCGGCACACGACGGCGGCCCAGATGGAGCGGTTGGTGCGGGGGTGGCGTCGGGTGGACCGGCAGGAAGAGTTGGAGGCGGAGGGGGAGCGACATGGGAGGCGCTACCTGCACCTGTACCCGGACGAGGATGGGAGCTACCTGGTCCGGGGTCGGCTGGACCCGGAGGTGGGGGCGTTGTTGCGGCAAGCCCTGGCATGGGCGGGGGAGGCGCTGTACCGGGGGGAAACGACAGAGATGAGGGCAGGCGCAGAGGCGGGGCCGGAGGGGGAGGGGAGCCCCCCGGGTCATGGGGAGGCTGATTCTCCGGAGCCGGCCGCGACGGCGGCGCAGCGGCGAGCCGACGCCCTGGGACTGGTGGTGGAGCGAGCCATGGCAGTGGTGGACGCTGGGAAGGAGGAGGCGGAAGAAGGGGAGGAAGTGGAGCCGGGAGGGACACCGAGGCTGGGCAGTGCGGACCGGTTCCAGGTGGTGGTGCACGTGGATGCGGAAGCGCTGGAAGAGGGCTCGGAAGAGGGGGAGGCGGTGCTGGCGGACAGCGGCGTGGGCGTCTCCGCGGAAACGTCCCGGCGGGTGGCGTGCGATTCGGCAGTGGTGGAGATGAGGCACGACGGGGAGGGAGGGGTGCTGGACGTGGGGAGGAAGCGGCGGACGGTGCCACCGGCGCTACGGCGAGCGCTGGAGCACCGGGACGGAAGGAGTTGTCGGTTTCCGGGGTGCGGGTGCCGGTATACCGACGCCCATCATATCCGGCACTGGGCGGATGGGGGGGAGACGAGGCTGGACAACCTGGTGCTGTTGTGCCGGCGGCATCACCGGGCGGTGCATGAGGAAGGGTTCCGGGTGGAGCTGGTGGAAGGAGCTCGGGGCGGGAACCGAGCGGGGTCCCGTCTCGGAGGGGGCCGGAGGGTCGGGGTACGGTTCCACCGGCCGGACGGGCGCTTGCTGCCGGAGGTGCCGGAGTTACC
>JASFRP010000200.1:0-6455 GCA_050114895.1 Gemmatimonadota bacterium | reverse complement strand
CGATCCCTCCGAAGATGGCCACCAGAATGGCGCTGACCTCGTAGCGACTCGTGACGTCCTCGAAGACGGAGGCCATGGTGGTGATCCATCCGAAGGCAAGGCGGGGATCCATTTCCCTCAAGGTATTTTCGACCACCGGGGCCATCTCTGCGGCGGGACCGGTGGTATGGACCAGGAAGTGGACCTGGGGCTGGTAGAACTGGTCCAGTGCGAGATAGGTCTGGGGGAAGGGCTCCTCTCCCAGCTGGTAGTAGGTGCTGGTGCGGGCTACTCCCACCACCTCCAGCTCCATGCTGTCCCGAACCGGGAGGGTCCGACCCAGGGGGTCCTGCCCCGGCCAGAGATCCTCCGCCAGGGTCTCGTTGATGACGATGGCCGGGGTGCTTCCCTCCACGTCCATGGGCCCCAGGGGTCTGCCCCGGAGAATGGTGATTCCCGCCACCTGGAAGTAGTCCGAGCTGACGGCATTCATGCCCGTGAGGATCTGGTTCCCGCCGAAGTTGGGTTGGACGTCGGGAGGCGCATCCATCTCCGAAGTCCAGTCCCCCTGGAAGGGGATCATGCGGGTGGCGGCGGCCTCCCGAACCCCCGGGAGGGCACGAATGCGCTCCAGGGCCTGCCGGACGAACAGCCGGCCCCGCTCTGCATCGTAGTCGTTCTCCCGGAGGTTCACCTGCACCACCAGGCGGTTCTCCGTGGCGAAGCCCAGTTCCTGTGTCCGGGCGGTCCAGAAGCTCCGTCCGAAGAGGAGAGCCGCTGCTACCAGCATCAGTGACAGCCCCACCTGTCCCACAACGAGGACGTTCCGAATCCGGGAACGAGGTGCTTCCGTGCTCCGGCCCTGAATCCCTTCCCGGAGGTTCTGACGGGTGGCATGGAGGGCGGGGAGGAGGCCCACCGCCAGAGCGGTGAGGAGGGTAAGGCCCCCGGCTACCATGACCACTCGGCCGTCGGGCCGAAAATCGGTCACGAAGCTCACGGGGAGGAGGGACGCGGCCGCGTTGGATAGTCCGTAAGCCATGGCCAACCCCAGGAGACCCCCAACCCCTCCCAGCAGGAGGGTTTCCACCAGTATCTGCCTGATGATTCGGCCCCGTCCGGCCCCCAGGGCGGTCCGGATCCCCATCTCCCTGTACCGCGTGGTGGCCCGGGACAGCAGGAGGACTGCCACGTTCGAGGCGGCCACCAGGAGAACGATTCCCACCACCGCCAGGAGCATCGTGGAGAGGGTATTCAGGGTTGCCTCGACACGGGGGCTGTAAAGGAATCGGCGTTGGACGAAAGCCCCCTCGTCTTCGGGCTTCCCGTCATAATCCAGGGCCTCCCCCAGGGCCACGAGGTTGGCCCGGGCAGCCTCGAAGGTGACTCCCGGCGCGAGGCGTCCCAGGGCCTGGAGCCACCGGCTTCTCTGGTGAGGGACCCGCTGCCACCAATCCATGGTAGAGGCCCGGGTCAGCAGCCCGTACATGGCGATGGGGACCCAGGCGTCGGGTGCGGGCCCTGCCGGGGACAGGGCCCCGAACCCCTCCGGTGCCACCCCGACGATGGTGTATGGAGCACCGGCCAGGGTGAGGGCCCGGCCCACGACATCAGGGTCGCTCCCCATGGCCCGGGTCCAGAAGGCATGGCTCACCACTACCACGGGGTCCGTGCCCGGCGTGGCGTTCTCCTCCGGGAGGAAAGCCCGGCCACGAGCCGGGGCCACTCCCAGGAGGTGGAAGAAATTGTCCGAGACGAAGAGAATCCTCAGCTGGTCGTGCCGATCCCCGTCCACGGTGTAGGTCAAGACACGCTCCCCTCCGTACGCGGCCAGCCCGGAGAGTGTGGAGGCGTTGTCCCTGTAGTAGAGATAATCGGGGTTCCCCAGGGCCCCCCCTCCCTGCCCCCCCTGGAAGGAACGGCTGAGCCGGACAATCCGGTCCGGGTTCGAGATGTGGGACGGTTCCTGGAAGAAGATGGTGTTCACCACGGTGAGCACGGTGGAGGGGGCCCCGATGCCGAGCCCCAGGACCACGACGGCCGTGAGTGTGAAGACCGGGCGGCGGCGGAGCGTGCGGGCTCCGAATCGAAGGTCCTGGAAGAAGTCCCGCCCCACCATGGAGGATTTGGCCCTGGTCTTTCCTGCTGCGCTCCGTGTCGCCGCCGCCCCTCGCCACCACCGGAGGCGCCAGAGAAGGAGACTCGCAACCTCTCGATAGAGGTGCCGTTTCGCTGGTCCCTCCCCGAGCCGGGAGGATCGCTGGCGATAGCCGTCCTCCAGGTCTGCCAGGATCTCGTCACGTCGGTCACCCGGAAGGGCAATGCGGACCACTCGGAGGAGGAGTGGGGAAATCACCGGGCCCGGCGTCATGAGGTGGCCTTGGACGGCTCCCAGAGCCGCTCCCTGACCAGGCGTGACTCCCGGAGGGCCGACTCTCCGGCGGGAGTGACGGCATAGTGCCGCTTGGCCCGGCCCCCCCGGGAAGCGGTGGGTTCTCCCAGCCACGATTTCGCCAGCGCCTTCCGCTGGGCCCGATCCAGGGCCGCGTAGATGGCCCCCAGAGTGACCTCCCGGCCTGCAGCTTCCGCCAACAGGCTTTGTATGCCGGAGCCGTGGGCTTCGGCGCCAAGCTGCCTGACGCAGAGTAGCACCAGCTCTTCGAACTCTCCCAAGCGCTCGCCCTTCATCGTTCCTCCTGGGTGGGGACGTATCCAAGATTTTTAATACATACGTGAATGTAATAGAAAAGGTTCCCACCGAGGCAGTAGGGAAGTGGTGTTCGGGGGATCGGAGGGAGAGCCCCGGGCCCCTACAGCCCGCTCAGCGCGGCATCCATCACCTCGTCCCAGAGTCGGTGGAACAACCTGTCGGTGACCCCACTGTCTCCTCCGTTGGCCAGGAGGACGAGGGTGGCTGCCCGATCCGGGAAGCGCCGGACCTGTGCCAGGGCTCCGGAATCTCCACCGCTGTGACCGATCCCGGGACCGTAGGGGGTCTCGATGAAGTTGAGCCCGAGCCCGTACCGGGAGCGCTCGCCCCAGCTCTGCATCTGGGAGAGCGACGCCGGTTCGAGGACACGGCCGTCCAGGAGGGCTTCGATGAAGGCGGCGAAGTCGGCGGAAGTGCCGATGACCCCCGCGTTCCCGCTGAAGATCTGAAGGGCGTATACGGCCAAGTCGGAGACGTTCATGAGTCGGCCGTCCCCGGCGACATCCTGGTAGCTGTTCACGAGCCCCGGGGGCCGAGGGTATTCCGGCTCGTTCTTGTAGTACGTGGCGGCAAGGTGGAGGGGCTCGAGGATCCTGTGGCTGATGACCTCAGCGTGACTTCCACCGGTCACGTGGTCCATGATCAGGGCCAGAAGGAGGTAGTTGGCGTTGGAGTAGAAGTAGCCGGCGCCAGGCTCGAAGACCCGGGATTGCCCGTGGAGGTAGGAAAGAAGGCGCTCGGTGGGGTAGGATCCGGACGGATCGTTGAGGAAGTCAAGGTCGTAGGCCAGGTCTCCGCTGAAGTCGGGAATGCCCGAGGTATGGCTCAGGAGCTGCCTCACCGTGGCCCGCGCCCCGTTGGGGATGGGGCTGTAGACCGATTCCGGCAAGTACGTGCTGATGGGGGCGTCGAGGTCGATGAGGCCGTCCTCTGCCAGAAGGAGGACCGCGGTGGCCGTGTACATTTTGGTCACGCTTGCGGCGTAGTGCCGGTGGGTAGGAAGCATGGAGTCTTCGGTCTCGAGCTTCGCGTACCCTGCGGCACCGTTCCACGACCCCTGAGGCGTTCGGACCAGGAGGACCACCCCCGGGAGACCCTCCCGGACGTATCGGTTCAGGAGCTCCTGAAACCCACCGCCGTCGGGATGGGTGTTGAGGGCGGGGTCCCAGACCTCCGGGGGAGGTTCGATGGGTGCGGTGATGTCCAGGGTGCACCCGGTGGGCAGGGCGAGGGCGGCGAGGCATGCGGCCAATCCCAGACGGCCGGTCAGGGCCGGGGTCGACCACGGAAACGGGGCCGGAAAAGAGGCGGGAGGCAGAGCGAAGTGCGGGTGTGGTGAGCGCATCGTTACCTCCCGCCCGAAGTGTCTTCCGGGTCCCGCTGGATACGAACGCCTCCCAGGAGGAAGAGGTGCGTCATCACCGGGACCTCATCGAGGAACAACCCCTGGGCTGCCCACCGTGCGGACACAAAGGGTGAAACGGAGAGGGGGTGGCGCGAGCTACCCCGGTAACCGAGGGTCACCGAGAGAGGCAGGATGAGAGAGGGCTTTCCCCAATCCGTCGCTTCCACGTACCGGCCGTTCTCGAGCTTCAGCGTTTCTCGCCGCCAGAAGTAATGCATGTACCCGAGCCCCAGGCGGAGGTCGGCCTGGAAGCCACCGGCGATGGACCTGCCGATACCCAGCTCCGGCTCGATGGACACGCCGGTCATCCACCAGTGGTGCCGAAAGAATCCGAGGTTGACCGCATAGAAGAACCGCCAGCTGTCCCCTGATCGGATGGAGTGGTCGGTACCGATCATGAACACCGGGTTCACCCGCTGGGTCACCGGTCCCAGATACCAGGGCGTGGTGAGGGCGTGGGTTCCCACCGAAAGAACCACCGGTGTCCCGGACTGGCCCGCCGCATGCGGAGGCTCCACCAGGAAACAGGGAATCAGGAGGAGTAGTGGGAAGATGGGGCGGGAAAAGCCGTCGCGCCGTTGTGGGTGGAGGAGCCCGTCGGACCCCCTCTTCCGACCTGGCAGGAAAGCCATCGTGACCTCCGGCGGTGTCGATCTCCGGGGAACCACTCGTGGGTCCCGGGTCGCGTCTCACAAACATGTCTATACAAGATAGTATATACTGGATGATCGTCAACCTTTTGATCGAGTCTTCGTGAGGGGGCCAGTAGATCGTGTGTGAAAGTAAGGATTTTGGCTGTTTCTGGTCTTGAGCGCGGAGGGCCGGGGTTGCGGCTGTTCCCAGCGGGGACTCCTCCATGTAGATATCACATCATATGTAATCCTGTATCCCCTTACCGTGGGCCTCCCCTCCCGGTGTCCGCCATCCCCGTCACGGGACCTTCACCTCCGCCCCGTCCCTCCGAGCGGATTCGTAGAGTGCTTCCATCACCCGCATGTTCAGCGCCGCTTCCTCGGCGGTGTACCGCAGGGGTCGATTGTTCAAGACGGAGTCGGCGAAGTGCTCCACCATGAGCCGGTACTCGTCGGCCCCCGGAACGATAAGGTTCGTGAGGTTGTTCTCCAGGTCGAAGCGCTCGATGGTGGCGTCACCCGTTCCCGGGAGGAAGGCGTTCTGGACACGGAGGTGTCCCTCGGTTCCCATAATGTGGTAAACGTCCGTCCGGTCCATGGTGAGGGCACAGTCGAAGTGGGCCAGTAGGCCGTCATCGAACCGGAGGCTTCCTGCCATCTGGCCGTCCACCCCCGGGGAGTGGAAGTTGGCCATGGCCCGGACCTCCACCGGCTCCCTTCCGGCCAGGGTGCGGCTGACGTTCACGCAGTAGCACCCCACGTCCATGAGGGCCCCTCCACCAAGCTCCAAGGCCCAGCGAATGTCGTCGGGGCGGGTGAGGAGGAAGGTGAAGGAGCTACGAATCTGTTTCAGCTCCCCCACGGCTCCGGACCGGACCAGCTCCAGGACTCGTTCGGTCCGGGGATGGAAGCGGTACATGAAGGCCTCCATGAGCTTGACCCCATTGGCCGAGGCAGCGGCCTCCATCTCCATGCACTCTTCGGCGTTCAGGGCCAGGGGCTTTTCGCAGAGGACGTGCTTCCCCTTTTCCGCGGCCCGGATGGTCCACTCCTTGTGGAGGCTGTTTGGCAGGGGATTGTACACGGCGTCGATACGGCCGTCTTCCAGGAGGGCCTCGTAGCTCCCCAGGGCGGTGGGGATCCCCGTTTCCTCGGCGAAGGCCAAGGCCCGCCTCTCGTCCCGGCTGGCCACGGCAAGGAGCTCTCCATTGGAGGAGGCCTGTATGGCCTGGTTCACGGCTTTTCGTCCGATGTTCGCGGTGCTGATGACGCCCCAGCGCAGTGTGCGTTCCGGCATGAAACAGTCTCCTCGCAGCGGGGCCTCGACGGCCCCATTCCAGGAGGGGCTCTTTCGGCCCCGTCAGCGGGGCCCGCCGCCCATCCCTTCGGGCATGAAAGTCCGGCGGGGTGGGAATCGGTGCAAGCGGTGGGAACCAACCCGAGGGTACCGAACAAAGAAAGGTTGACCCGATCCGGGGCTGACCATAGGAGTAGAGTCCATGAGAACCTATCGAACCCTGCTTCTTGCAGGGATGTGGGCGGCCGGGGTGAATCTGGTCCACCCCTTGGGCCTTGCCGCGCAGCGTACGCTGGTGATGGAACACTTCGACGCGGAGCTCCGGGTGGAGCCCGATGGAGACGTCCAGGTCGCGGAGACGCTGCGCCTTCGTTTTCAAGGATCCTGGAACGGTATCTACCGAAACCTTTCCCTGGAGCACCAGACGGCCCA
>JASFRP010000199.1:0-6469 GCA_050114895.1 Gemmatimonadota bacterium | reverse complement strand
CCCCCCCGACGGAAATTGCCTCCTCCAAGGGGGTGCCACCCTCTCCTTCGGGCGGCACGGCGGCCTCCATCGGCTCCGGCACTCGGGACTGGTCCGCCTGAAGGGCAGCCGCGCTCCAGTTCAGCTCCTCCGCCACGCTGTCGGGATTCTCCCAGATGCGGGGGGACACCTCCAGCTCCTCCTCCACCCCGGTGCCGGCGGCGATGTCCTCCAGCTCCGCCACGCGTCGCGGCAGATCGCCGTCCGTGGCATCCAGGGACATGAGCCTGCGGAGGATCTCTGAGGCCTCTGACGCCTCCCCCTGTCGGGCCAGAAGGTCACCCAGGCCCCGGAGGGCGGCGACGTTCTCACTGTCCACCTCCAGAGCGGCCCGAAAAGCGGCTTCGGCCTCGGAAGCATCTCCCTGGTTCGCGTAGATCCACCCTTTGACGACATGACCTGACGAGATCTCCGGATGGCGCCGAAGCCCGTCCCTCAGGATCCGCAGTGCCTCCGGCGAATCCCCTTCTCTGCGGTAGGCGTCGGCCAATGCAACAAAACCCCGACCATCGGGGTCGGCGTCGGACCAGTAGAACTCCTGAAGTCTCTTGATCTTCGTTTCCAGTGATCCTCCCACGGGACGGGCCTCGGAGACGGAGGGTCGGGTGTATTCCACCGGGTTCTGACTGGCGGAAGATAGTCGAGTCTTTTCAGGGGTGTCAACGAAAAGATGTGGGCTGGCAAAATGGGAAATCGCTTGAAACAAAGGAGTTCCCGCCTTGAGGCCGCCCTTCCCCACCGTTAACTTTTTTGGTCTTATTCTCAGTTGTTTCCGTTGATGAGCCGCAGGAGTCGGGGGTGGCGGACCTATGATGCGTCAAATGCGGGAGAACACGAAGTGGATCATGCTGGCGACGGCTATCGCCTTCGTGGCTCTCATGGTTTTCCAGTGGGGGATGGACATCTCGGGCCGAAGCGGCGGAGGCATGGGGGAGATCGGTCGGGTGAACGGGACCCCGGTCACCTACGAGATGTATCAGGCGGCCTACCACAATCTCTACGAGCAGGTTTCAGGTTCCCAGGAGGAGCCCGTGACCTCGGCCCAGAACCGGGACATCGAGGAGGCCGCCTGGAACCAGGCCGTGAATCAGATCCTGGTGCAACAGGAGCTCACCCGCCGGGGAATCCGGGTCTCGGACCAGGAGATCCGGGACGCGGCTCGGTTCAGCCCTCCCCAGGAGCTGATGAGTGATCCCCTCTTTCAGACGGAAGGTCGGTTCGACATCCAGAAGTACCAGAGCTTCCTTGCCAACTCCGCGGACGAGCTGTTCCTCCTCCAATTGGAGGCCTATTACCGAGACGTGATTCCCGAGGGCAAGCTCATGCGCCAGGTGACATCGGGAATCTACTTCTCGGACGCCGAGCTCTGGGATGCCTTCCGGGAGGCCAACGAGCAGGTGCGCCTCCGGTATCTGGCTCTAAATCCTTCCCTCCTCGTCCCCGACTCGGCGGTGCAGGTCACCAACGCGGAGGTACAGAGCTACTACCGGGACCATGAGGAGGACTTCCACACCCCGGCCCAGGCAGAGGTCAAATACGTGGCTCTGACCAAGGCGCCCCTTCAGGAAGACACCACCGCCGCCCGGGACCTTGCCCGTGAGATCCGGCAGGAGATCCTGGACGGCGCCGATTTCGCTGAAGTGGCCCAGAGGGAGTCGGCCGACGATGCGTCGGCTTCTGAAGGGGGAGAGTTGGGGACCATCCCCAGGGGGCAAATGCCCCCCGCCTTCGATTCCGTCGCCTTCAGCGCCCCCCTGCATCAGATCCCGGAGCCGGTCCAGACGGCGTACGGGTTCCACGTCCTCCAGGTGGAGAGCCGGCGAGGCGATAGCGTTCAGGTCCGCCACATCCTGATCCCCATCCAGCGGACCGGCGATTCGGAGCTCCGCCTCCTCACCCTTGCCGATACCCTCGAAGTCCTGGGTGAGTCCCGGACGCTGGAGGAAGCCGCTGGCGTGATCGGCTTGCCGGTCCTGACCCAGCAGTTGACCGAGGTGTTTCCCTTCCTGGCGGGGGTGGGACAGATCTCCGACGGTCTCCTCTGGGTCTTCGAAGAGGCCTCCCCCGGAGAGGTGAGCCCGGTCTTCGAGGATCCGCAGGCCTTCTACATGATGGAGTTGGTAAGCTCCACTCCGGCGGGCAACCAGAGTCTCGAGGACGCGCGCCCCACCATCGAGCAGATCCTGAGGATTCAGAAGAAGGTGGAGGCGGTTCGGGCCGAGGCTCGGGACCTGGTGGCACAGGCTCGTGCGGCAGGGACTCTGGAGGCGGTGGATGACGGTGACGACCTCGTCGTTCAGGAGGCCGGGCCCGCAGCGCGAACCCAGTTCTTCCCCGGCCTCGGGATTCGGAACCCCGCCGTGGGGGCTGCCTTCGGTCTGAGAGAAGGAGAGATCAGCGACCCCGTGGTCTGGAACAACAGCGTCTACATCGTCCAGAACCTCGAGCGGATCCCGGCGGACAGTACCGTCTTCGAGGAGAACAAGGCCGATCAGCGTGCCAGGCTCACCTATACCGTCCAGCAGCAGCGTCTGGAGCAGTGGATCGAAGGGCTCCGGGAAACGGCTCGGATCGTCGATCGCCGGGACGTGGTCTTCCAACCCAACCCGGCGAACCAGGCCTCTTAGCCCTCGGGACTCTTCGGAGGACAGGACCCCCACCCCCGGGCGGGGCGGCGGAAAGAAAAGGAGAGGGACCCCGGAGGCTCTGGCCTCCGGGGTCCCTTCTCACTCTCCTCCACCGTCCCGTCGCACCCCCCACCCACGCTGGTCCGCCTCGTATGGGGCCCGCCTCAGCTCAGGGAGTCGTCCTCCGTCTCATCCAGGCGCCGAGGCTCCGTCTGTTCTTCCTCTTCCGTCACCCTGAGGCGCCGGGGCTCTGACCGTTCCCCTTCCTCGGTGCCGGCAAGGCGGCGAGGGGCCCCTTCCCCGGACTCCCCCCGAGGTGGGGCCATTCTCCTCTTGTCCTCCAGCGGCGCCTTCAGCTCCCCCTCGATCTCTCTCACCGAGCTCTTGAACTCTCTGATCCCTTTGCCCAGTGCCGAGCCGATCTCAGGCAGGCGCTTCGCGCCGAAGAGGAGGAGAACCACCAGGAAGATCAGGATGATCTCACCCATCCCTAGACCGCCGATTGGCATCTCAGAACCCTCCTGAACCGATGGCGCAAGTCCTTTGCGCAGTTGTAGAAGCCGTGAACCCTAATGTAACCGGGACGTCCGTGGATGTGAACGAGGGGCGTGGGGAGCGGTGGGCATCGCGCCCTCTGGGCGGCGAGCCCGGCCCAGGCCGACGGTCCTGAATCAGATCCAGGAGCGGGCAATGAAGGCTACGATCCCTATCCCGACCAGGGTGAGGACGTTGAGCTGGACCACGAGGGGACCAAGGGTCAGCGCAACCGCCACGAGGTCAACGGACAAGGGACCCACGGAAGCCTTCACCGACTTCGTGAGGAAAATCCTTGCCGCGCTATCGGGGAGGAAGATATCGGCCAGCTTCGTGAAGAGCCCCCCGAGAAAGAGACCCAGGACCAGCGTCCAGACGAGACGCTGCACGCTTCGGCGCCTGGTGCTCAAGAGCTCACGTCCCGTAACCACTCAACGATTCCGATCGACGACGTAGGTGATGGAGCCTCGAAGGGATTCCAGGGCCGCACCCTCCGGAAGGCCCTCCAGGGCTTCCTCGGCCTCCTGCGCGAACTCCTGCGCCTTTCCCCTCGCGTACTCGACCCCCCCCAGTTCCCGGACGAGGTGAACAATATGAAAGATCTCCTCGTCATCCGGCTGCACAAGGGTGAAGAACCTGCGAATCTCTCCTTCCGCCCCCGAAGAGGCCGACTTGAGAGCACCCACCAGGGGGAGGGTGACTTTCCGCTCCCGAAGATCCTGCCCCACAGGCTTTCCCGTCTCCTCCTCTGATCCCACGTAGTCGAGGATGTCGTCGGCCACCTGGAACGCCATCCCCAGGCTGTGTCCGTAGACGGAGAGGGCGCTTCGGTACCGATCTCCTCCGAGAAACGCACCCATACCGCAGGCTGCACGCATCAAAGAGGCCGTCTTCGCCGAGATGAGGCGGTAGTAGTCTTCCTCGGAGAAGTCCAGTGCTTCGTATGCGGTGAGCTGCCGCATCTCACCGACGCTCATGATATTCGCCGCTTCTCCCAGGATCCTTATGGCCTCGAGGTGGCCAACCCTCGCCAGCTCGGTCACCGCCCTGCTGTAGAGGTAGTCGCCCATGATGATGGCGATCTGGTGAGTCCACAGCGCGTTCACGGTAGGTTGGCCCCTCCGGAGAACGGAGTTGTCCACGGCGTCATCGTGGACCAGCGTCGCGAGATGGACCAGTTCCACCGTGGCGGCAAAGGTCACAGCGTCGGGGTGGGGCCGCCCCTCCACTTCGTTGCAGAGGAGGACGAGCGTTGGACGAAAGAGCTTTCCGGGGAGAAGGAGGAGATAGTTGTTCACCTCCTCGATGCGGTCGAAATCAGCCGCTACGATGCGACGGATCTCTTCGAGGACCTGTTCGAGGCGCCGTCGAACGGGCCCTTGGATCTGTGCCAGCTCGGAAGGTGCGTTTCGCAAGAGAGGGCCGGGATTGGTCATCGTCTGGAAGTGCTCGTTCCCCTCAACGGAGGGACCGCAGGCGCTCCGTCACGTCCTGGAAATTGATGTCTAGAGAGAACACCTTCTCGTAGAACTCCACGGCCTGATCGGTGTTCCCGAGCTCTTCCTGAGCTTTGCCCATGAGGTAGTAGATTCCGATGAGCTCGTCCTCCACCTCGAATTCCACGTCCAGAGCCCGTTTGAGTGCCCGGGCGGCCATGTCGGGTTGCCCTTTCTCCATCCAGCACCTCCCCATGACCTCGTGGGTTGGGAGGTGCTCGGGGGACGCCCGTAGCGCCATCTGGAATTCGCTGATGGCCTCATCCAGCAGCCCCATCTCGAGATAAGCCGTGCCGAGATCGTGGTGGGCCGAGACGTCATCGGCATCCACATGCTCCGACACCTTCTGCTTGAACTGGTTGAGCATCTTCGCGAAGTCGGCCTGGTCGTCTCCCGAGGGGGCCTCAGCAGTCACCTGCCACCGGGTGGTCCTCTCCTCTTCGTCTCCCAGAATCAGGGATCCGAGGTCCACGTATTCCTCGGAGGATGCCACCTGGCCGGGTGGGGCACCGGCGGGGGCCTCCTCCAACTCCTGGAGGCCGGCCACGGCGTCGGGGTGGCCGGGAGCGAGAGAAAGGACCTGCCGGAAGACGGCTCTCGCCTTGGTGTGCGATCCGGTGCGAAGGAGGCACCCGGCAAGATCCAGATAGGCAGCCAGGAGGACGCCGCTGTCTCCCTTTCTGAAAGCGTACTCCACCTGCCGTTGGCAGAGGTCCACTTCGTCGGGGCGAGCCGCGATTTCGGCCCGGACGAGATCGATGGCCCTGTCCATATCCCCCCGCTCCGCAGCCTCTTCGTGTGGGGAGACAGACGGGACGGCCTCCTCCTTGGGCGGGCCTGCTTCCAGCCTCTCCATCGCCGCTTCGAAGGCAGCCTCCTCCACGGCCCCACTCAGGGCCTCGTCGGGAGACGTCGCGGCCGGGGCACCCTCTTCCTCCTCTTCACCGAAGTCGAAGAACGGGAGCTCCTCCTCCTCCATCGTATCTTCATCTTCCTCCTCGCCGAAGGCCGGCACCGCCTCTGCCAACTCCTCCTCCTGGAGACCGAAGGTGCGGAGGATCTCCCCTGCTTCCTCATAGTCCATCTCCGTGGTGGAGAGGCCTCCTTCGGTGTCTCCTGCTCCGGCGTCCGCCCCCCGGGAGGACGGGGCCAGGTCGCCGGCCTCCGGGCCCGACTCCGGCGCATCGAATACCGGGAGCGAGTCCTCTTCCGCCTCGAAGCTCATGCTGGGGGCAGCCTCCCCTTCCTCCTCTTCGTCCCTTGGGAGCGCGTCCCCGGCACCCACCGATGCGAGATCCCCGGTGGATACGTCTCCCTCACCTCCCGGTCCCCGCGTCTCCCTCTCGCCTGGCTCCCCCTCATCCATCGCGCCGACACCTGCCGGAACCGTATCGGAGTCCTGGACCCCGGAACCGAGCTCGAAGGCGCCCCACCCGGATTCCGTGTCACGGGATTCCGTGGGGGCCTCGCTCGCCGCCATGGCCCTGATGGACTCGCTGTCCGGGAGGACCAGGTCCTCATCCAGACCCCTGAGTTTCTCGGAAAGGGCCTCAGCCTCCTCCTCCCGCTCCTGTACGATCAGGTGGCGGTATGCCTCCGTGTACTGCTCCAACGCCTCCTCTCCCCGCCCGTGGGCCTCGAGTTGGGATGCCAGCCCCAGGCGGATGTCGACGTCGTCCGGAGCCAGACCCACCAGCTCCACAAGCGCGTCCATGGCGGAGTCCAGCTCTCCGGCACCGGTCATCTGTTCGGCATAGGTGAGAAAGTTCTGCT
>JASFRP010000198.1:0-6472 GCA_050114895.1 Gemmatimonadota bacterium | reverse complement strand
TGAATCCCGCCTGGCTCGAGGCCACGTCCAGCTGATAGTCCGGGTATTCCTCCCTGAGCTGCGCGAGCGTCTCCTGGACGTCCTCGGCCACCTGGACGGTGTTGGCCCCCGATTCCTTGAAGACCAGGATTCCCACCGACTCATGGCCGTTGTACCTGGCCACCGATTCCCGCTCCGCGAACCCGTCCACGACACGGCCGATATCCGAGAGGCGAACGAGGCGAAAGCCCTCCTCTCCCTCCCCCCCCGACGGTTCCCTCTGCCGGGCCACCACCACGTCCTCGATCTCCTCCACGGTCTGGAACTCCCCCAGCGTCCGGAGAGGATAGCGGTATCGACCGCGCATGATGGTGCCCCCCGGCGCGCTGATGTTCGCCAACGCCAGGGCCTGGGCCACCTGGTCGAAGGTGAGCCCATAGCTATCCAGGAGCCGGGGATCCAGCTCCACCTGGATCTCCCGGTCCAGTCCACCCGTGACGGCAGCCTCCGCCACGCCGTCCAGCTGCTCCAGCCGGCGCCGGAACACCGATTCCGCCGCTTCCTTCGTGGACCAGAGGTCGGAACCTCCAGCCACGGAGATGGCCATGACGGGCTCCGACTCCGGATCCACCCGGAGAATCCGGGGTCGGCTGGCCGTCTCCGGAAGACTCTCCCGGATGTTGTCGAGCCGCTCCCGGACGTTCAGCATGGCGAAGTCCATGTCCGTTCCCCAGGCGAACCTGAGAGTCACGAGGCTCACGCCCTCCCGGGAGACGGAGGTCACCCGTTCGACGCCCGGAACGGCTGCGGCCTGGGCCTCCACTCGCTCCGTGATCAGCCGCTCCACCTCTGCAGGAGCCACGTCCGGATAGGAGGTGTAGACCACCAGGCGGGGGTAGCTCACGTCGGGAAGCAGATCGATGGGAAGCCGAACGAAAGAGATGATCCCCAGGAGGATCACCGCCAGGAAGAGCATGGCAACCGCCACCGGCCGCCGAGTGGATGTGGAAGGAATGGACACGGTCAGCCCTCCTGCCCAGGGCGCGCAGCGCCGCCGGCAGAAGGTGCGCCTTCGATGGGGCCCACCGTCTCCTCCAGGTTCGCCCGGGCCGCCACGAACCCGGAAAGCTGGGTGATGACCTCCCGCTCGGCGGCGGCGGCATCGTCGATATCCCGCTGGAGCTCGTTGAAGGTCCTGGAGCCGAGGCGGAACTGCTCTCTGGCCAGCCTCAGGCGTTCCTGCGCGATCTCCCGGGACCGGAGGGCGATCTGATACCCCTGGTAGGCCGTCTGGAGGGAGATGAGGCGGGAACGGACGTCCTCCTCCACCTGGAGACGGGTCTTCCTCAGATTCTCCTGTGCGTTGTCCAATGCCACCTGGGCTTCGGCGATGCGGGCGCTGGTCTGGAAGCGGGAGAAGATGGGAATGCTGAGAGAGAAGCTGGTGGAGCCGTACCTTCCCTGGTCCGGCCAGGCGTCGAAGAGGGCCTCCCGCTCCTGGGCGAAGGTCCGCTGGTTGAAGCCGAAGGACATGCTCAGGGAGGGCCAACGACTGCCCTTGGCGGCCTTGACCTGGGCTGCCCCCACCTCCAGCTGGGCCAGCTGCTGGAGAACCACGGGGCTGGAGGCTTGAGCCCTGCCCACCAGATCGTCGGCATTCAGGGACTGGGGATCGAACGGGTCCGGAAGCACCTCCGAGAGGCCGAACACCTCCAGCTCCGGATCTCCGATGACTCGCCGGAGGCTCAGGATCCCCTGCTGCACCTGGGCCAGGGTCTGCTCGATCCGGAGCTCCTGCCGCCGCACGTTCAGCTCTGCCGCCAGAACCTCCACCCGGGTGGCTCCCGCGAGATCGAACATTCGGCGAGTGAGCTCCAGGTCGAGCTGACGACCCTCCAGCAGGTCTTCCTCCACCCGAAGCGTGGCCTGCTGGGCCTGAGCCTGATGGTAAACGCGCACCACCTCGGCCTGAAGCGTCCGCAGCCGGGAAGCCGCCGTAGCCTCCCGGGCCCGGGCCTGGGCGCCCTGGATACTCAGCTGGTTGAACCGCTGGCCCCCCTCGAAGAGGGTGATGCTCCCACCCAGATACTGAGAGGAGGAGGACGACGTCTGCCATTTGGTAATGGGGTTCTCAATGGGGTTCCCGAAGTTGTCCGTGGAGACGAGCTGGCGGTTGAACGAAAGCCCGGAGCCGGCGGAGAGGCTCAGGTTGGGCAGAAACGCCCCCAAAGCCTCCCTCCGTCCAGTCCGACTCAGCTCCAGGTCGTTCTGGGCCATCCGGTAATCGGGATTGTGCTGCCTCGCCCGCTGAAGGGCGTCCTGGAGGGAGAGCACCGGAACCTCCTGGCCCCTGGCGGGATTCCCCGGGAGAAGGACGCAGGAGGCAAGGAGGAGTCCCAGGGCCCACCGCCGGCGGCCACCCTGGATGGGAACGCAGCCGGTCAACCGAGTCATCGCGCCACCCCCTGAGCCGAGGGGGACACGCTCTCCACCAGGGTCACCGGGGCATCGTGGATGATGTAATAGTGGTTATCCACCAGCACGATCTCGCCGGGCTCCACCATGGAGGTCTCCTCGTTGGGCACGATCTCCACCTGGGTGTCGTTCTCCATGCCCGTGGTGACATAGCGCCACTTCGCTCGGCCGTCCTCGTAGACGAAGAGCATGGTGCGCCGGTCCTTCTCCAGAATGGCGGACCGAGGGACCAGGATCCGGTCCGGGAAGTAGTTGGCTTCCAGGGACACGCGGGCGTACATCCCCGGCTTGATCCGGCCCTGGGGGTTGGAGAGGAGAACCGTCACCCGGGCGGTCCGGGTATCCGGATCCACCACGGGGTTGATGGTAGAGATTCGCCCCGAGAAGGACTCGCCGGGGAAGGCGGCAAAGGTCACCGTGGCTCGGCGACCTTCCCGGAGGTACCCGATCTCGGCCTCCAGGACCTGGACCTCGACTTTGATGGGGTCCAGATCCACGACGGTCAGGAGCTCGGTTCCGGGGCTGGCAAACTGGCCCTCAACCACGCGGAGGTTCGCGATCCGGCCTGGAAAGGGCGCTCGAACGGAGGTCCGCTCGAGGTTGATCTCCGCCTCCCGGAGGGCCACTTCGGCCTGAGCCAGCCCGCTCCGGGCCCGCGCCAGGTGATCCCGCTCCTCCCGGGCCACCGGGTCGGTGATCTCCTCATCCCCGAAGGTCATCTCCAGGTACCGGGCCTCTGCGTCCACGAGGCTCGCCCGAGCCCTGTCGGCCGCCAGCGAGTACTCCGTCGTGTCGAACCGAATCAGAAGCCCTCCTTCCTCCACGAGGGCGTTCTCCCCCACCAGGATCTCCTCCAGTACCCCGTCCACCCGGGAGAGGACAGCCGCTCGCCGGATGGCTTCGGCCTGGCCCGCGGCGGTCACCGTGATCCAGAGGGTATCCCGCACCACCTCGGCTCCCACCACGGGCTGGGGGACATCGGTGGCGAACTGTTGTGACGCCGAGGCTGGAAGTGCCGTTTCGGAGCTCGTGGCTTCCGAAGCCTCGGTCGCTTCGGGCTCGGGTCGGAGGCGATAGTAGACTCCGGCGGCCAGGAGGCCGATGATGATGACGAGGGAGAGGTACCCCAGGAGCTTCCTTGAGAGCTTCATTCGTCCACCGTGGGCAGAGGGGTGGAGGAGGAGATTTCCGCGGCCGGAAACCAGTCCTTTCTGAGACGTACGAGGTTCGGGGATCGTTGCTTCAAAACCCGGTCTCTACGTGATGGGGGGCACGGGAAAGGTGGCGGTCGAAAGGGGTAATCGCAATGTGGAAAAGGGCCGAAAGGGACTTCTCCTTCAGGGTTCCCCGGCAATCTGTACGGGGAAGCCGGTCCTCACATTTCAGAATCCGCCGCGGGACAGATTGCCCCAATCCCCAAATCCGCCATATTAGATGGTTGTCTGCTTCCCACTATCGAGGAGCCCGGGTCCGGGAGTCATGGCTGAAACCAAATCGGGACGCCCCGAGGAGCTTGCCGCTCTGTACGAGATCGGCAGTGCCATCCTCAGCACTCTGGACGTGGAATCCGTTCTCCAGAGAGTCTCCGATCATGCCCGCCGACTCCTGGACGCTTCCGGCGCCTGCATCACGGAATACCGCCCCGACAATGAGGAGTTCTTCCTCAAGACCTGTTCCGGGACCTTCTGTCCCGCCCTGAACTACACCTTCCCGTCGGAACGTAGCCTGAGCAGTCGAGCCCTCACGCAGGGAGGGCCCGTCATCGACAACGACGTGCCGAACGGTCCGGCAGCCCCGGTGGCCGCTTCACTGCCGGTTCCCATCGAGAGGCTCCTGGTGGGGGTCCTGAATGGGAGAAAGGGGGTCCTCGGCACCCTGGTGGTGACAGCCACCATGGAACGAGCCCCGTTCACCGAGGCGGACGGCGAGCTCCTGGCCGCCTTTGCGGCCCAGGCGGCTCTGGCCGTGGAGAACGCCCGGTTCTACCAGACCGAGCGCGCCAGAGCCCAGGAGCTCGAGCTTCTCCGAAAGCAAAGGGAGGAGCAGATCCAACGCCTTCACGATCTCCATGCAGCCGGCCTGGCCGTCACCTCGGACCTGGATCTTCGCGAGCTTTTGAAGCGGGTAGCGGAGGAAGCCAGGAAGCTCACCGGAGCGGAATACGGCGCCCTGGGGGTCCTGGACGCGGACAAGACGCAGCTGGCCCAGTTCATCGTCAGCGGTATGTCGGAGGAGGTTGCCGCCGGCATGGGCGACCCCCCGAAGGGACTCGGGCTCCTGGGGGCCGTGATCCAGGGAGGGCGAACGGTGCGCCTGGACCGGGCATCGGAAGATCCCCGCGCCTTTGGCGTTCCCGAGGGGCATCCCCATCCCCGGTCCTTCCTCGGGGTGCCGGTGAAGGTGAGGGACCAGGTCATCGGGGATCTCTACCTCATCAACAAAGTGGATGAGGGGACCTTCTCCGAGCAGGACGAGACCATCGTCGAGATGTTGGCGGCTCAGGCGGCGGTGGCCATCGAGAACGCACGACTCTTCGAGGAGAGCGAGCGCCTCCTGGCGGAGCTGGCCGCGGCACATCGAGCCCGAAACCGTCTCCACGCCTATGTCAATCACGACCTTCGGAATGCCCTTCACGGAGTCTCGCTCTGGGCCGAGCGTCTGGAGCAGGCGGCCGTGGGAGCCACAGGACCGTTCACGCAGGAGGAGGCGGCGGAGATCGCCAGGAAGATCCTCCGTGGAAGTGGTCACGCCCTCCGGCTGGTCAGAGACGTTCTGGATCTCTCCCGGCTGGAGGAGGGGCGCCTCCAGACCTGGCCCCGGAGGGTCGTCGTCTCGGACCTCATCGAGGCGGCCATGGACACCATCTCCCCCGAGGCGGAGCGGAGGGAGGTGGAGCTCCGGTTCGAGCCTGGCCCAGAGCGCCTGGAGCTGGTGGCCGACCCCGATCGGGTCATGCAGATCACACTGAACCTTCTCAGCAACGCCGTGAAGTTCTCCTCGGCGGGTGGGCTCGTCTCCCTGGGAGCGGACAGTGGGAACGGCGTGCCTCCGGGAGAGGGGGGTGGGAAGTTCGACGGAGGATGGGTCTCCATCTGGGTGCAGGACCAGGGTCCCGGCATCGCGCCGGAGGATCTTGAGCGGGCGTGGGGAGAGTTCCAGCAGGTGAATCCGGAGGACAGCGAGCGTGGGACCGGGATCGGCCTCGCCCTGTCCCGCCAACTCGCCGAACACATGGGTGGAGCCCTGACCGTGGAATCGGAAGTCGGCGTGGGCTCTCGCTTCACGCTCCGAATCCCCAGAGGAATGGAGCGACAGCAGAGGGATGGCTGGATCGGGTAGAGTCCCGACCTAATCCTGCAGGATCTGGTGGTCCGCCAGAAGGCCATCTTCCCGGTACTTCTTCAGCTTCCGATAGAGGGTCCGCCGGTTGATCCCCAGGATCTGAGCTGCTTCTCCCTGGTGCCAGTGGGTCTCCTCCAGGCACTCCAGAATGTACTCTCGCTCCAGGCGTTCCAGATCCCACCGCTCGGCCCGGGCCCGGGAGAGGAGATCCCGCTCCGGCCGCCGCCCCAGGGCCTGAGGCGGATCGAAGGGGATGGACTTGGCCCCGGCGTGCATGATGACCGCGCGCTCGATGAAGTTCTCCAGCTCTCGAACGTTCCCAGGCCAGTCGTAGGCCATCATACGGGACAGGGTCTCCGGTGGAATCTCCGGTGGCTCCACCCCATTCTCTTCGGCGAACCGGAGCCGGAAGTAGTTCGCCAGGACCGGGATATCCTCCCTCCTTCCCCTGAGGCTGGGAACTTCCACCGGGAACACGTTCAGGCGATAGAAGAGATCCTCCCGAAACTCCCCCTGCTCCACGAGCTCCGCCAGGTCCCGGTTCGTGGCGGCAACTAGCCTGAAGTCCACCGGAATCTGCTCCCTTCCCCCTACCCTCTTCACCTTCCGTTCCTGTAGGACCCGAAGGAGCTTCACCTGGATGGCGGCCGAAACCGTGCTAACCTCGTCCAGGAAG
>JASFRP010000197.1:0-6485 GCA_050114895.1 Gemmatimonadota bacterium | reverse complement strand
TGCTGATCCTGAAGATCCTTTCCCTGGAACCCATGCACGGGTGGGGGATCAGCGAACAGATCCAGCAGATCTCCCGGGAGGCTCTCCAGGTGAACCAGGGATCCCTCTACGCATCCCTCCACAAGCTCACCCGGGAAGGATGGATCCGATCCTACTGGGAGGTGACGGAGAACAACCGGCGGGCCCGGTACTACACCCTCACCCGGGCCGGGGAGAAACAGCTTGGTCTGGAAGCGGAGCATTGGGACCGGCTGGCCTCGGCGGTAGCCCAAATCATGGCTCTTTCCTGAGGGGGTACCCCGCCATGCGCTGGATCACGAATCTCTGGTTTCGGCTGCGGGCCACCTTCTCCCCCCGTCGGATGGAACGGGACATGGAGGAGGAGATGGCCTTCCACCTGGAAATGGAGATAGAGAAGCTCGTCAGGGTCGGGATGCCTCCGGACCGGGCCCGGCGGGAGGCGCTGAGGAACTTCGGCGATCCCCTGCGGCAGAAGGAGAGAGCGCGGGATGCCTGGGGCATCCGATGGATCCAGGATCTCCGTTCCGACACGCGCCAGACCTTCCGGAGTCTCCGCCGAAACCCCGGGTTCGCCTCCGTCACCATCCTCACCCTGTCCCTCGGCATCGGGGGAACCACGGCCATCTTCAGCGTGTTGAACGGGATTCTTCTCAAGCCCCTTCCCTACCGAGATCCGGACGGGCTGGTGGCCCTGAGCCACACCATGCCGGGGATCGATGTCCCCAAGGCCCCCCTGGGTCCGGCCCTCTTCCGCACCTACCGGGAGCACGCCCGCTCCCTCCAGGCCATCGGCCTCTGGCGGGCTCTGACCCGGACGGTGACGGAGCTGGCCGAGCCGGAACGTGTGGAGGTCATGGAGGTCACCGAGAGCCTGATCGACCTGCTGGGAATCAGTCCGTTCCTGGGCCGGGGCTTCACCGCGGAAGAGGAGGAACCCGGCTCGCCCCGGCCCGTGATCCTTTCCTACGGCTACTGGCGATCCCGTTTCGGAGGGGACCCGGATGTTCTGGAGCGGACGATCCGTGTCGAGGGCGTGGCGTCCCCCATCATCGGCGTGCTTCCTCCCAACGTCCGTATCCAGGATTCGGACCTGAGCTTCCTGGTTCCGGTACGCCTCGACCCGGACCAGGGAGTGGGGAGCTGGAACTTCGAGGGTATCGCCCGCCTGGCTCCGGGGTTCAGCCCGTCCCAGGCCTCCGCCGAGCTCTCGGCCCTTACGCCACTGGCATGCGAGCTGTATCCCGGGATCGCTCTGGATGAGCTGGAACGCAGGGGGTTCGGGACGATAGCCACCCCCCTCAAGGCGGAGGTGGTGGGGGACACGGGAAAGGTCCTCTGGGTGGTGTTCGGAACCGTGGCCCTGGTGCTCCTGTTGGCCTGCACGAACGTGGCCAACCTCTTCCTCCTCAAAACCGACGGGCTCGCCCGGGACGTGGCCTTGCGTCGGGCCCTGGGAGCATCCCGGGAGCGCCTCTTCCGCCAGAACCTCACCGAAAGCCTCCTCCTTGGCGTTGCGGGAGGGCTGGGCGGGGTGGCGCTGGCTTGGGGAGGCCTCAGGCTCCTCCTTCGCATCGCCCCACCGTCCCTCCCACGCCTGGTGGAAGTCGGTCTGGACGCCCACACCCTCCTCTTCTCCCTGGGAGTGACACTGGCCGTAGGGGTGGTCTTCGGGTTTCTCCCGGAGCTCCGGAGAGGAGGGGCGCCGCTTGTGGATTCCCTCAACGACGGGGGCCGGGCCGGGAGCACGAGCCGGGTGCGAAATCGCGTCCGCAACATCCTCGCCGTGGTCCAGGTGGCACTGGCCCTGGTCCTCCTGGCGGGATCCGGGCTCATGATCCGGACCTTCCTGGCGCTGAGGGAGGTGCCCCCGGGGTACCAACGGCCGGCGGAGGTCCTGACCTTTCGGATTTCCATCCCCGGAACTGAGGCCCCCACGGCGGATGATGCAGCGAGGGCACACCAGGAGATCCTCGGGCGTCTCGCGGGCCTCCCCGGCGTGACTGCGGTGGGTGCAGCCTATTCCGTGGCCATGGAGGGGTGGGAGCCGGTGGAGAACGTCATCGTGGAAGAATTCCCCGTGACGGAAGGGGAACCAAACCCTCTTCGGGTACTGGACTGGGTCTCGCCGGGCTATTTCCACACGCTCCAGACGCCCCTCCTTGCCGGTCGCCCCTTCGACTGGGCCGATGCCCGGGAACACCGGCACGTGGCCATCGTGAGCGAGACCTTCGCCAAAGGATTCTGGCTCACACCCCAGGAGGCCGTGGGCAAGCGGTTCCGTATGGACAACGCGGACGAATGGAAGGAGATCGTCGGCGTGGTTGGGAACATCCGCTCCCGGGGCGTCACGGAAGAGCCGCCCGGTGTTCTCTACTTCCCTCTCGTCATGGAAGCGTTATGGGGTCCGCCGGGGTATGTGCACACCGAACGGGATCTCCGGTACACCATCCGTAGCGCTCGCCACCGGGCCACGGACCTGCTCCCGGAGGTTCGACAGGCCGTTCGGGAAGTGAACCCCCGCCTACCTCTTTCCAGTGTTCAGACGCTGGACGCCATCTTTGCAGCTTCCATCTCCCGGACCACGTTCACCCTGACCATGCTGGGAATCGCCGCCGTAGTAGCCCTGGTCCTCGGAGTGGTAGGGGTGTACGGGGTGATCTCCTATCTCGTGGCCCAGCGACGAAGAGAGATGGGGATCCGTCTGGCCCTCGGATCCACCTCGGGACAGGTGGGAGCCATGGTCCTCCGGGCCGGAGGGCGCCTGGCTCTGGCGGGGATCGTCCTGGGGGGGCTACTGGCAGCGGCCCTGACTCGGCTCCTGACGACACTTCTCTTCGGAGTGAGCCCCCTGGATCCCCTCACGTTCGGGGGCGTGACCGCGAGCCTCCTTGCGGTGGTCCTCCTGGCCAGCTATCTGCCGGCTCGCAGAGCCGCCGGGTTGAACCCCACGGAGACCCTCCGGGGAGATTGAGGAGCTTCGGCCCGGGACCGGCCGCCCTCCCGGATCACCCCCCGGGAGAATCCCGATACCGCTCGATCAACGCCTGAAATCCGGGGTGGGATCGTATCGAGTCGAAGAGCGGATCGAGCTCGAGCTGGCCGATATGGCCGTCCGACCCTGGTGCGGAGAGCAACGGGCCGAGGAGCTCGATTGCCGCGTCGGGTTCGCCCAGCCGAGCGTGAATCTGCGCCAGATCCCATACCGTGTTTCCTCCCCACAGGGCGTCCCCCGAGACGTCCAGCATCTCGACGCCTCGACGCCCGGCGGCGGGGGCCTCCTCCCGCAGCCCGAGTTCCGCGAGGGCGAGGCCGAGTGGCCCCGGTACGCGCCAGTCATCGGGGCTCTCGATCAATATTCTCTCGGCAAGGGCGCGTGCCTCCTCGAAGGCCGCCCGTGCTCGTTCCGCTTGCCCCAGCCCCTGGTACGCGTACCCCCGGAGGAGGGGGAGGAGTGTGACCCCACCCGAGGTGCTGGTGACGTCCCCCTCGGTGGCGATCACACCATCCAGGAGGCCGCGGTAGTCTCTTCTCAGGCGAAGGAGCTCGAGGCGGTTGGACGTGACGAACGGTCCACGGAGAACCGCCTCGGGCACTTCGCGCATCGCTTCGATGGCCGCCGTCGTGTCTCCTCGCAGCAATTCGTTCCAGCCGCGCAATCCCCAGAGAATCTCCAGCTCCGGGTTGAACGTAGCGCCGAGCCTGTAGGCCTCCTCCGCCTCTTCGTACCGGCGCATGGCCGTCAGGCTGACACCCAGATTCAGGAGAACGTCCCCCGACCGCGGGTCCATCTCCCGGACCCGCTCCAGTCCTGCGAGGGATTCCTCCCAGTGACCCTGTCTCCTCAGAATCCAGGCCTCGCGAGAGATGAGGGTGGATGAGTTGGGAAGCCTGGCGAGGGCGGCCCGATACTCCGCCAGCGCGGCATCATAGTCGCGCAGCCCGTAGTAGAGGTAATCCCCATAGCATTCCCGGACCTCCGGGTGGTCGGGGTCCAGCTCCAGCGCCCGGTCGATGGCGAGCCTCGCTCGGTCCAGGCGAGCCGGCGTCACGTCGTGTCCCTGGAAGTACATGCGCACGTGGGCGCTGGCAGATTTCGCGTACGCGAGGGCAAACGTCGGATCGAGTGCGATCGCCTCCTCGTAGAAGCGAGCGGCGTATTCGTATTCTGCCGCGGAGAGACCGCCGCGGTTGAGCCAGTCCTCGCCTCTGAGATAGAGCTCGTAGGCCTCCGAGTCCCGTGTAGGGAGGTCGGCCACGAGCTCGGCTTCCTCGGGCGAGATGACAGCCTGCACCTCCCGCACGACGCTGCGCACGATCTCGCTCTGTATTGCCAGCAGGTTTTCGACGGTCATCGCCCGGTCATACGAGTTGGCCCACACGTGCGCGTCAGTGGTACCGTCGATGAGCTGCACGTTGAGTCGGACCTGGTCGCCCGCCCGGAGCAAGCCACCCTCCAGAATGAACTGGACACCCAGCTGTGAAGCGATCTCCGGGATGGCCAAGTCCGTGTCCCGATAGCCCATCACCGACGTGCGCGAGATCACCTTGATTCCGGCGATCTTGCTGAGCTGCGTCAGCAGCTCGTCGTGGAGCCCGTCGGTGAAGAACGCGTCGGAGTCACCGGCGCTCCGGTTCACGAAGGGGAGAACGGCCACGCCTGGGGGCCCGTCCGTGTTCGCTGCGACGCGAGAAGGCGCACCGAGGATCATCCATCCCGTGGCAACCACACCCCACAGCGCGAACGCCAGGACCCCACCGCCCAGAGCGTTACGCCACGTGAGAAAGCGCCGAATGCCATCCGCAGACGGTGAAGAGGGGATGGGCCCCGGGTCATGCCGTTCGACGGAATCACCCTCTCCGCCGTCACCACCATCCCTGGGCAGAGGCTCATCCGCCCCCTTGAATCCGGACTGGACGAAGGCCGTGGCCAGGACGATCGGGAGTCCGACGAGGAGGAGCACGAGGGCCAGGGACGGGAGCCAATCGGGGAGCCGCAACACCGACGTGAGCGTGTCGATGACCTGGAGCACGACCCACGATGCCACCACGTAGACGCCCAGCACTTGCCAGAGCGATCGACGGTGCGTCTCTCGAAGGAGCTCTTTGAAGCGGAGGGTCATGACCCGTTCCCACCCGGTCCTATGGAACCATCAAGGGCTCCCAGCCTTTTCCCAGACCTCATCGCCCCATCCTTGTTGTCGAAGGGCAAGTGGACTGCGGCAGGTGCTAGGGATCGTGTCCCCGCCTCCTTCGCAGGCCCGATGGTCATCCACCGTGCGAGGGCAGCGGCATGATGGACGGGTGCTCCAGCGCGGACCTTCCCCGATACTTCAGGTCGTCGGCCAGCCGGTCCCACGACGCCGGCGCGGGGAGGATGACGCTCCGTCCATCTCCCCCGTTCCGGCCGAGCAGCTCAAGAAAGTCTTCGACGAGAAAATAGGTTGGAGAGTTATGCAGTTCAAGGATTCTCTGGGCCCCTGAAGGCGCTCCTCTTCCGCCCCTACGGATGGGCGGCGGATGGTGAGGGGGTTCTGCCCCTGGAAGAGGAAGTGGCCACGCGTGGCCACGCGGCTGATCCCGTGCCACCGGGTGGCGACGCGGTTCTGGAAGAGATGTAGGTCGGAGGCCACCACCGTTGTTGTAGTTCCGCGGCTTTGGCTGGTCAGGGCTCCTGCTTTGAACCTCTCTTCGTCTTGATGAGGATCACACCATTGGCGCCTCGGCTCCCGTAGATTGCCGTCGCTCCCGCGTCCTTCAGCACGGTGATGGACTCGATAAAGCTCGGATTGAGGTTCCGAAGCTCCCCGTCGTTGAAGGAGATCGGCATCCCGTCCAGGATGAACAGAGGCTCTTCACCAGCCTGGAACGAATTGCTGGAGCCACGAACCCGCACACTCACTCCCCTCCAGAGGTCTCCCCTTTCCATGACCCTCACACCTGGGATCCGGATCAGCATCTCCATCAGGGTCTGGGGTTGTCGGTCCTCCATGTCCTCGCTGCGAACCGTGGAGGTCGACCCTGTGATTTGATCCCTGTCGACCGAACCGTAACCGATGTCGACGGCCTCAGCGTTCGAGGAAGGGTCACCTTCAGCCACACGGGGAGTGGTACAGCTCGTCAGGAAAGGCAGGGCGAATACAACAAGGAACGAGGGATGAAGGGGAATCGGATGGGACCGTGGGAACGTGTTCATCCTGGCATCTCCATTCTTCCTGCACCGAACACTGGCCGTTCTATCTCCACTTTGACTAGTGTACGGGTCAAGACTGGAATGGTTTCCATCCGGGGCTGGTGCCTTCCATGAAATGAGCCGGGGAACATGAACCAGAACCCACTTTTCTCGGCGATCCGGGCCCACGCGAAGGTCGGGATCCTTCTGGGATCCGCCCTATCCGCCAGCCTGGGAGCCCTGCTGATCAGGGCCGGGAAGCCCCGTCCCTCAGCCGCCTGAGGAGATTTCGGTT
>JASFRP010000196.1:0-6488 GCA_050114895.1 Gemmatimonadota bacterium | reverse complement strand
CGGATACGCCAGCTCTGGGCGCCCCGTCGACATCCCGTCAGCCGATGATCACGACCCCCCCACTGCTCCCCCCGATGCGCGGGTTCACGATGTTGTTGAAGATCGAGCCGAAGGTGTAGGAGAAGGTGATGTAGCTGTAGTAATCGTAGTCGGTCTCGAACAGTCGGCGCCGAAGGAGCACGTCCTCCACGGACGCATCTCCCGCGGCCACGGAGATCCGGTCGTGGACCCTTGCCAGACTTCCGAACAGGCTCACCGAGAATCCCCTGGCCAAACGGACACTGATGGACCCCCCGATCTCGGCGTGGTGGAGGTCGATGTCATGAAGGTAGTGACCTGCCTCCAGAAAGACGTTGGAGGACCCCCAGGGCTGCGTCAGGTCCAGGGACGCAGCGAAGCTCTGGCTCAGGAGGGCCTCCTGGTCCTCGAAGTAGACGCTCTGTTCGTAGTAGTCGGCGTGGGACCCCTGGAGGGAATACTGGAGGGTGAGCATCCGGCGAGTGGATTCGTCGTAGGGGAATACGTTGTACTCCAGGACGGGGGCGAGAGAGAGGTTGAGACGGTAGTTGGAGTAGGTGGAGTTCGAGACCCCCCCTCTCAGCCCCGCGGACCAATGACTCGTCAGGCTCTTCACCAACAACCCGGTGAAGGAGTGGCTCCGCCTCACGCTCAGTTCCGTGTAGTCGTCGTATTCGTACTTATTTTCGTTGTAGCTCGTCCTCAGGCTCAGGCTCGTCTTCCAGTCCTCCGTCGTCCGGCTGGCGGTGAACGACCCACCCACCCCCAGGGCACTGTAGGTGGATTCCCCGCTGGTGTTCAGGCTCAGTCCCATCTTGAAGACCCAGAAATCCCAGGGATCGTCCTCCGGCGTCGCCATGGCGCGCTCTCCTGGGCCGGGACCCCTCCCACCGGGACCCGGTCCCCGCCCCCCCATACCGATGGAGATCTCCGTCGCCACCGAGGTAAGCCCCACGTATCGCATGAGGCCGATCTTCATGATCCCCGCCAACCCACGCCGGAGCTCGTCCTCCGTTTCGTCGTATCCGGAGACATACGGAATCGTGTCCACCATGCCCTCGAACCGCCCCTGACCCATGAAGAGGAGCTCGAAGGACCGGCCCCCCGCACCGGTGGTCTGAGCGGTGATGAGAAGATGGACGTCGGAATCTCGCCGGTCCCGGACCCAGTTCACGAACTGGATTTCCGTGCGCAGATAGTCCAGGTCGCGGCACCCCACGGTCTGGCAGTCCAGGAAGAGGCGGACGAGCGTGGGGCCCTGTGCTTCTTGCACGGGGGTGGGAGGTTCCTGTGGGTGGAGGGACGAGGGGATGAGGAGAAGAGCCGCAAGAGTTGTGACCAGGGACATGCGGTGCCGCGTCATTCGACCCCCCTGAGCAGGTAGGCGAAGGCGTGCCCGGCTCGCCGAGCACCGTCTCGTCGGTCCGCCGGCATTGGTTATGGGACGTCACGGGCCGGCTGACCGTTGCCGGGGGGGCAGTTTCGTTTACTACTGTCTTCTACGCAGAAGGGTCCCGGGCGATTTCCGAAGGGTCCCCGACAGTTCCGTGATCCTGCCCCTATTCCCGCCTCAACAGGCTCCCGGGGTTCCATCTCAAGGCTCTTCGAGCCGGTACCAGGGTCGCCACCAGGGCGGCGAACAGGAGCAGGGTGGCCCCGCTCAGATACGAGGCAGGATCTCCGGTCCCCACCTGGAAGAGGAGCCCGCCCAGGATACGGGTCAGGGGTACGGCCAGGAGCACGCCCAGGCCCAGACCCAGGAACACGGGAGTCAGGCCTCGCCTGAGGACCAACCCCACGGCGGCCTGTGGCCTGGCACCCAGTGCCAGGCGGATCCCGATCTCGTGTTGCTGCCGAGCCACCAGGTAGGCCACGACCCCGTAGATTCCCAGGGCGGCCAGCACGAAGGCCAGCAGGGCGAAGGATCCGAGAAGTATCGTGATGAACCGGGTCCTGGCCGTGGAGCCTTCCACCACCTCCTCGACACTCTCGATTGCCGAGATGGCCTGACCCGGCTCCAGCCCGGTGACGACCTGACGGGCGGCGCCGGCCAACTGCAGTGGATTCCCGGCCGTTCGCAACACGAAGGTCATGGCCGAGCGTGGGATCTGTTCCTGGTGGACGTAGGCCGTGGGGACGGGTGGCTCCCGGAGGCCCTCCTGGTGGACGTCTCCCACGACCCCCACCACTTCAGCCTCCAGCCCCCACAAAGCCAGGCGCTGGCCCACTGGATCCTCGCCACCGAAAGCTCCCCGGGCCAGCGTCTCGTTGACGACGACGACCAGAGGAGGTTCCGCCCGGTCGTCGGCGGAGAAGGTCCGCCCGGCGAGGAGGGGGATCCCCATGACCTGAAAGAGGTCCTGGCTCACCTGGAGGAGCCACGCCGAAGGCTCCTGTCCCTGCGGCGGGGGAGGTCGTCCCACGACGGTGTAGTCTGCCTGCTCTCCTGACCCCCGCATGGGCAGATAACGGATGGAGGCGGCTCCCTCCACCCCAGGGAGCTCTCGGTACCGCTCCAGGAGGGTGTGGTAGGCCCCCATGTACTCCTCCTCCTCCCGGAAGAGGATGTCGGAGAGAGAGAGGGTGACGCCAAGGAGCCCCTGGGGTCGGAATCCCGGGTCCACGTTCTGAAGGCTGGCCAAGCTGCGGGCCATGAGGCCCGCCCCCACCAACAGAACGATGGCGATGGCCACCTGGGCCACCACCAGCACCTGCCGCACCCGGCGTTCTCCACCGCCCGTGGATCCTCGATTCGGCCCCTCCCGGAGGCCCCGGGCCGGGCTCGTGCGGGCACCGGTGAGGGCCGGAAGGAGACCGAAGACCAGACCCGTCAGGAGAGAAATCCCCAGGGTAAAGAGGAGGACCTCCCACCGGATTCCCACCTCCCAGGTCCGGGGAAGGAACTCACGGCTCCGGCCCACGAAGGCCTCCACCCCCAGGAAAGCCAGGACGAGACCGGCTCCTCCGCCCACCAGGCCCAGGAGCACGCTCTCGGTAAGGAGCTGCCTTGCCAGGCGGGATCGGCCCGCGCCAAGCGCCGCGCGCAGCGCCATCTCCTGTCCGCGGCCGATTCCCCGGGCCAGCAGCAGATTCGCCACGTTGGCACAGGCGATGAGGAGGATCAGACCCACCGCACCCAGAAGCACCACAAGAGCGAGCCGCGCATCCCCCACCATGGCCTCCTGAAGGGGAACCAGGCTCGCGCCCACCACCTCGGGGGGCCGCCCCTCGGCGAACTCCTCCTGGATCCTCTGCACGTTGGCGCTCAGCTCCGCCTGGGCTTCCTCCAGTCCGACCCCAGGGGCGAGGCGGGCCAGGGCATTGAGGATCCGAACCGAGCGGAGCTGAAGTGGGATGGAGGTAGGATCGATGACGGTGAGGAAGGTCCAGATCTCCACCTCGGGATCGGGAAAGGCGAAGTCGGGGGGCATGATCCCCACGACACGGAAAGCGATCCCCTCCATGTCCAACGTGGTCCCCACGACGGAAGGATCGCCGCCTGTCTCCTGGAGCCAGAAGGCGTGGCTCAGCACCACGACGCGGTTGTCCCCTTCCTCCTCCTCGGGTAGAAGAGTCCGGCCATGCAGCGCGGAGACCGCGAGGGCAGGGAAGAACCCGCCGGAGACGTAGGCGGTAGCCAGCTCTCTGGCCTGGTTCCCCCCGGTGAAGATGAGGCCGCTGGGCAGGGTGGAGTACATCCCCAGGGCAGAGACCATCCGGGAACGCTCTCCCAGGTCCCGCCCGTCGAGGAGGGACAGCGTCCCCCGAAACGCTCCCCGTTCCGGTGCCGTCTGGTAGACCCGTACCAGACGGTCCGGCGCCGGGAATGGAAGCGGACGGAGGAGGATGCTGTCGACCAGGGTGAAGATGCCGGTGTTCGCGCCGATGCCCAGGGCAAGCGTCAGGACGACCACCAAGGTGAAGCCGGGAGACCGACGGAGCTTCCTCAGGGTGAACCGGAGATCCTGTGACAGGTCGTCCAGGACCCGGCCTCCTCGCTCGTCCCGGGCCTGCTCCTTGAAGCGCTCCACTCCCCCGAAGCTCAAAAGCGCTTCCTTCCGCGCCTGCTGGAGGGGCATTCCCCTGCGCAGGTTCGCCTCCACCTCCATCTCCAGGTGGAAACGCATCTCCTGGTCCATGGCCGCTTCCACCCCGTCCTTCCGGAAGAGGAGGCGAAGCCGCCGCGTGAGTCTTCCCAACGCTATCGCCTTCCCTCTGGGGCAGAGAGTCTCCGGCGGTTCGGCCCACCGAGGTTCATGAAGCCGGAGTCGTCCTCCCGACGGAGAAAGAGGGGGCTCATGCCGTCCCGAGGATCCGGTTCACCGCCAGGGAGAAGGCGGCCCACTGGGACTCCTCCGTCGCGAGCTGCTTGTGTCCATGGCGGGTGAGGGAGTAGATCTTCGCCCGCCGCCCCGTTTCGGTGGTCCCCCACTCGGCCTGGATCCAGCCCCGGTCCTCCAGGCGGTACAGGGCCGGGTAGAGGGAGCCCTGGTTCACCTCCAGAACGGACTCCGAGATGAGTTGGATGTGCTTGGAGATGGCCCATCCGTGCATGGGGGTCACGGAAAGGCTTCGGAGGATGAGAAGATCCAGCGTACCGTGGAGGAGGTCCGGTTTGCCCTTGCCCATTGGAGGCCCTCGCTTTGGAGAGGTGGGTCCGCGGTGCGGATCCGGGAACGCCGTCACGCCCACCGTCGGACGCCGGGACCCCTGCGGATCGCCACCGATCCCGGAGGCCCAGGTGGAATCCGACGCCTAGGCTATCGACAATAGCTCTCCTGACTATTGCCCCTTGATTGTAGGTTGTCAAGGTAAGTCGATTCGGAGAATTCGACCCGGTGCGTGACCCCGGGCCTGGTTCTGCCACCCCACCCAATCCTACTCCAGGCTCTTCCTGAATCGCTTGCTGGCCCCCCACACGGCCAACAGGGCCATCGCCGTCAGCACCAGATAGTGACCCCACAGGTCTCCGATCCCGTCTCCCTTCAGGAAGATGGCCCGGACCATCTCCATGAAATAGCGGATGGGGTTCAGAAGGGTGAGCTGCTGGAATATCTCCGGCATTGTGCTCACAGGGTACATGAACCCCGAGAGGATGATGCCCGGGAGGATGAAGAGGAACATGGTCAGGAAGGCTTCCTGCTGCGTCCTGGAGATGGCGGAGATGAATAGCCCGGCCCCCAGGCCCGCCAAGATGTAAACGAAGGAGCCCAGGAGCAGGGCCACCAGCGGCCCCCGCAGGGGAACGTCGAACCAGAGAATCGCCAGCACCGTAATGAGGACCAGATCCACCAGGCACACGATGACCACCGGAACCGTCTTTCCCAGGATGAGCTCCTTGGGGTTGATGGGGCTCACCATGAGCTGTTCCAGGGTACCGAGCTCCCGCTCCCTCACCACCGCCAGCGCCGTCAGGAGGAGCGCCATCAGAAGAAGGAGGAGCCCGATGACCCCCGGGATGTTGTAGACCCGGCTGGAGAGGTCGGGGTTGAACCAGGCCCGTGAGCGGAGGTCGATCCCCCCCTCGACACCGATCCCTCCTCCGGGCGCCTGATTCGCCGCAAAGGCCTGGACGATACGACCGGCGTAACCCTGGGCCACGGTGGCGGTGTTGGAGCTGCTGCCGTCGATGAGAACCTGGGTCGTGGCGGCCTTCCCACCCTTGAGGGACTCGGCGAAGCCAGGGGGAATCTGAACCCCCATGACGGCATGCCCCCCGTCCAGGGCCCGGTCGATGTCCTTCGGATCCTCCCCTCGTTGCACGATGCGGAAATACCCCGAAGCCGTCAGCGTCTCCTGGAGAAGACGGGACTCGGCGGTCCGGTCCTGGTCCACCACAACCGTGGCCACGTTCCTCACGTCGGTGTTGACCGCGTAGCCGAACATGAGGAGCTGGATGATGGGGGCTCCGAACACCATCCGCTTTGCCTTGGGATCCCGGAGGAGCTGCCGCATCTCCTTCTGGATCAACACTCGCACACGCAAGGGTGAGATGTTCATGGCCGGACGGCGCTCCTCATACCTTGATCTCCTTCTTGAAGACCCGCGTGGCGAGGCTCAAACCCACAGCGGCGAAGACGATCATGGCCAGTGCCTCGGGCCACATGGCCTCCACCCCCACCCCCTTCAGCAACACACCCCGAGTCACCACCACGAAATAGCGGGCCGGGATCAGAAAGGTGATCCCCCGCAGGACCACCGGCATGCTGGCGATGTCGAAGAGAAAGCCGGAGAGGAGGAGGGCCGGGAGGTAGGTGGCCACCAAGGCCACCTGCATGGCGAAGACCTGGGAGTCTGCCACCGAGGAGATAAAGATGCCCAGACCCAGGGCTCCCAGGAGGAAGAGGATGGAGAGGCCTCCCAGGAGGAATGGATCCCCCCGGAAGGGCACGTCGAAGACCACGATCCCCACCCCCACCACCACCATGACGTCGAAGAACCCGATGAGGAGATAGGGGAGGAGCTTCCCG
>JASFRP010000195.1:0-6490 GCA_050114895.1 Gemmatimonadota bacterium | reverse complement strand
CGTCTTCCCATGGTCCACGTGACCAATCGTTCCCACGTTCACGTGCGGCTTCGTCCGCTCAAATTTCGCCTTGCCCATCGCGCTTTCCTCGTACGGTGGAAAGAAGCCACCCGAGAGGCGCCTCGCATCGAGGAGCCTGCTCGGGAATCAGTTTCGCCGTTGTCTACTCAATCCGCCTGCCTGTTGTCAGGTGCGGGAGAGCTCCGGCCGGGGATTGAACCCGGGACCTCATCCTTACCAAGGATGCGCTCTACCCCTGAGCTACCGGAGCAAACTCAGCCGGTCCGACCGGTCCAGCGCCGGAAGCGACTGATCTATGCCGCGAAGCGGGAGACGGGACTCGAACCCGCGACCCTCAGCTTGGAAGGCTGATGCTCTAGCCAACTGAGCTACTCCCGCGGCCTTCCCAACTCCTGCCACCCTGGAACCCTCGGGACTGGAATCGGTCGAATGGTGGGGGGAGGATTCGAACCTCCGAAGGCTTTGCCAGCAGATTTACAGTCTGCCCCGTTTGACCGCTTCGGTACCCCACCCCGGGTGTTGCGCCGAAATCGCCGACCCAGCATCTGGGACGGCGAAAATATGTCGAGCTTGGTAAGCTAACCGTATGGGAGATGGGTTTCAAGTGTGGATCTCGGGGCTCAACGGGGCCCGGAGTCGGGGGGCCGGGGCGCCACGCGGCCCCTTCCACGAATGCAGGGATGACAGATGGCAGGAGGAGGTCCCCTTCCCCGCCCCGGAGCCTCGTCGGAGGCACCAATTGAACCTGTGTGAGTGACCAGCTCACCAATCATCCGAGGCCCGGGACGGGAGGGGCATCGCCGAAGGGAATCCCTTCTCTACCTCAAGCTACACGCGCCCCCAGGGTGTTTGGTTGTGATTGCGACAGGAGGGGGTCAGGGAGTTGTCAGGAGTGGAAGCGGTACCCGGCCTTGTGAACCGTCAGGATGTGCTGGGGATTGGACGGCTCGTTCTCCAGCTTCCGCCTGAGCTCGGCGATGTGCGTGTCCACCGTCCGGCTCACGACGGCCGCCCGGTGGCCCCATACTTCCTTCAAAAGATCCAGTCTGCTGGCTACGGCCCCCCCTCGTCGGATGAGGGCCAGGAGCAGGTCCAACTCCTTCGGAGTCAGGCTCACTTCCTCGCCATCTCTGATCACGATCCGGGACCGGGCATCAACCGTGATGGCTCCGAACACCGCCCGTTCCCCCGCGTCCCCGGGGTCGACGGCACCCGAGACCGCGGAGGTTTGCGTCCGTCGAAGGATGGCCTCCACCCGGGCCAGCAGCTCCATCACGCCAAAGGGCTTCGTCACGTAGTCGTCCGCCCCCAGCCGGAACCCCAGGACCTTGTCCGACTCTTCCCCCCGGGCCGTCAGGATGACCACCGGCGTCTGAATCCCATCCTTCCGCAGGTGCTGCAAGACCCGGTACCCGTCCAGGTCCGGGAGCATGAGGTCGAGGATGATGAGGTCCGGTCCCCAGGCACGGGCCCGCTTCAGCCCGGTCTCCCCATCTTCCGCCACCCGGACCTCATAGCCCTCGATCTCCAGGTTGTTCTGGAGCCCGTAGGCCAGATCGGCGTTGTCCTCCACCACCAGGACGCGAGGCATACGGGGTCAATCTCCTTCGGATGCCGGCTCGGGGGTGCTGCCCCCGGCCGGGTGCTGGGAGGTCATCGTCTCCGGCTTCGGAGGACCTGGAGGAGAGGCCTCCGGTAGCTCGACCACGAAGAGAGCACCCTCGCTCATGGCTTCCTCCACCCAGACCGCTCCCCCTTGCCGCTGGACCAACTCCCGGACCACTGCGAGACCGATCCCCGAGCCTGCCACCCCCGAGTCCCGGTCTCGGTCCAGACGGGCATAGGGTGAGAACACTGCTTCTCGTTGATCGGCGGGGATGCCCTTCCCTTCGTCCTCCACCTCCAACCGTGCCGTACCTGGGGATCCCCTCCTCAGCTTCACGTCTACGATCTGATCCCGGGGGCCGTACTTCACCGCGTTCTCCAGGAGATTCAGGAGGATCTGCTTGACCGCTCCCGGGTCCGCCACCGCGGCGACCTCCTCGTCGAGAGAGGCTTCCACGCGGCAGTCCTGGGCCTCCGCCACAGGGCAGAAGCTCTCAAGAGTCTCCCGAACGAGGGGAGCCAACAGGACCTCCTGAGGGTTCAGCTGCACATCCTGGCGCTGGGCTCGGGAGAAGACCAGGACGTTGTCCACCTGATGCGTGAGACGCTGGGATTCCTTCACGATGATCTCCAGGGACCGCTCCCTCTCCTCCTCGGTCCGGACCCTCCCCAGGAGGAGGGTCTCTCCGAACATCCGAATCTGCGCCAAAGGCGTGCGGAGCTGGTGGGAGACGCTGGAGACGAAGTCGGTCCGCAGGAGGGAGAGCTCCTGCTCCCGGCGGATCTGAAACAGGGCGGCGATCACCAGCCCCGAGGCCAGGATCAGCAGGCCCAGGATGGTCGGGAGGCGCGACCCGGGAAGCCCCCCGATGAGGAGGGATTCCGCCGCCTCGGGCCGAAGGCTCACCGTGGCCAGGAGACCCCCATAGATCGCACCCACGGTGTCGCTGGCCGTGTAGGGAGACTTGTACTGGGGCGTGGACAGGTAGAAGGGCCGGCCGCCCGTGGAAGTGATGGCGAAGGAGAGGAGATCACTCCCTTTCTTCCCTCCCGTCAGGGCCGGGGGGAGAAGGGGGAAGGCCTCCTCGATCTTCTCCAGGATGCTCTTCACGGCCTTCGGTCTGATCTGAAAACCGAACCCGAGCCGGTCTCCCTCCATGGATCCCGGGTCCACGGCGAGAACCAGGATCCGCTCCTGGTCTCCCGATCCATGCAGGACCATGGACCAGAACTGTCTCTTGACTCCAGCCTCGGTGGGAGCCGCCTGAGTCTTCAGGAGGTCGATGATCCACCCCACCGTGGCCGGATCGGGGCTGACGTTTCCGGCAACCTGGAAGGGGCCCGTCTCCAGGGGGAACCGGAAGACGTAGTCCAAATCCTCATCCGCGGGCCACCAACCGGCGTCGTCCGCAAGCTTCCTGACGAGGCCCAGGTCCTTCATCGGGACCCCCGGGAATACGCCCCCTGCCTTGGCTACCACTTCGATGCCCGGCGCAAGGATCTGCATGTAGACTTCCCGGCGAACGGCGGATGAGAGCTCCCACGCCGCGAAGAGGGCGTGCTCCTTCAGCGTCTGCTCCGCCACCCGGCGGTGCGAGCGGGTGGCGTCCACCGCCTGATATGCCAACACCCCCACGAGCCCCAGGGTCAGGACCAGGAGGCCCGCAACCACGGCGGTGCGCGACGGGAGTCGGTGAGTGTAGCGGACGGCGGCCATGTCGAAAACGTAATCTGACCGGGGGGGCTCGGAGGATCCGGATCTGTCAGGGTTTTGTCAGAGATCCCCTGGCCGGGACTCCGTGGAGAAAGAGCTGACGATCGGACTCGAACCGATAACCTGCTGCTTACAAGAACCAGGACCGTTCGTAGCCCTTCTTTGTTCCTGCATGCTCTTTTCCCTTATTTTTCAGGGCTTTCCTGGCCTCCAGGGCCTGCCGGGGTCTGCCCTCGTTCGCCCCTCTTCTTCTGCCGTTTGCTGCCCCAGTTGGAGAAAATTGGAGAAACATGGCCGAAGTCAAGAGCTCAGCCCGGTTTGTCTCAGGGGGTTAGATCAGTTAGGCCGAGAGGTTGGACTTCCCTTCAGCGACGGGATTCAAGAGTCTGTCCGGCTTTCGGGCCAACGATCCTCCAATCCGGAGGATGGTGTGTCCCCTGGGGGAGGACCTTCGGAGCCGGCAGGTGTATTGGAAAAGGAGACAACGATGTCAGTCGATACGGACTGCCTTGGCACATCTGACGGGCGACAGGGGGTCATCCCTCGACCTTCTTCCCTGGTCCTGTGTCCTCCGGTCGGCCTTCTTCTTCTTCCGTTCCCTCTCATAATCGCCTGCTCCGATGCGTCCCTTGGACCCGCAGCTGTCGATCCCCCCGGACCGCCAGCCAAGGAGGTCATCTACCTCGTATCCGGAGGAAGCCAGCCTGGTCTGGAAGGCCACACGCTCGAAGCCCCTGTGGTGGTGAAGGTCACGGATGACGAGGGGGTTCCAGTCGCACATGTCCCCGTTCGATTCTCCGTAGTCCACGGGGGTGGGCTGCTCACCGGAGGGAGCACCCTGCCTCCCCAACGCACCATCGAAGTAGTAAGCGACGCCCAGGGAATTGCGGAGACGGAATGGAGGCTGGGACGGGAACCCGAGCACGTCCTCAAGGTCTACCGTGTTCGGGACGCTATGGCCGGAGACACGACCTACACGTCTGTGCCCTTGTTCGTGTTTGCGGGAATGCAAGCAAGGGTCACGGTGGATTGGACCAGAGACATCGAGTTCCGATTCTATGACGAGGTTCTCCCCCACGACAACTTCATCCTGGAAACCCCGCATTTCCTGACCTTCAGCGATGCCAGCTCGATGGATGTGAAGGTCGCCTATGCCGCGATGGCCGAGGAGGCTCTGTTGGAGATCATGGGTGCCTTCAAGATCCCGAGGGTGGAGGATCTGGGGATCGATGAAGCCGATCCCAGCACCAAGATCACCATCTACTCCAATCAGTCTCTCGACCAACGGCAACTCTCGTTCCCGGTGGGGTTCATTCTCTACGGCCCGGATTCACCCACCTTTTCGCTGTCGCTGGGGAACTTCAGACGGGTGATCAAGCACGAAACGATGCATGTCTTTCAGTGGTTGGTTGGCCTCACTGAGAAGACGACCTCTGGGCGACCGTGGCCTGATGTATGGTTCACCGAAGGGATAGCCGAGTACATCAGCGGCGGCGCCTTCCGCCCGATCTTGACCCTCTGGGACCTCGAGTCGTGGCGAACGCAGCCGTACCACGACAACCCCATCGCCATCCATGATTGGTCGGATTTCCCTGATCCCATCGAGGAAAAGGGGGGCGGTTCCTATTACCCCATGTTCGGTCTGGCCGTGAGGTACCTTCTTGAAGAGAGCGGACACGGAAAGACCTTCGCGGACGTGCTTGCCATGTTCCGGGAGTTGATAGAAACCGAGAATTTCACCTACGCCTTCGAGCGGCATATCGGAATCTCCCTCGCCGACTACGAGAGGGACTTCTTCGACCTGGTGACCCCGTTTCTTTCCGCGCAGGGGGCCTCCTTGGCGGAAGGAGTGGGCCCAGGAAAGCTGAGGAGCGGTGGAGACCATACCCCTGGAGCCCGCCCTCACAGTGGACGAGCTTCAGAGAGAGAAGGCCACCTCTCTTCGGAGGCGAGCTGGAAAGAGTTGGAAAACAACGCCGAAACAAGGCCCCCCGGGAGAGTACCCGAGGGGCCGAAATGCATTGGTATCATAGAGAGCTGACGATCGGACTCGAACCGATAACCTGCTGCTTACAAGGCAGCTGCTCTACCAATTGAGCTACGTCAGCGGGTGGACCCTGAAGGCCACGTGGGAGAAGGCCTCTTCGTATTCCCCATGCCTCACCGCCAGAAATGGGGAGGTCGGGCCTGGGGCCACCTCAGGCCCACATCCCCGGTTCCAGCCCTCCGGACCACTTGCATACCGCCTTCAAGATCGACCGCCAAGGCACCTGATTCAACCCCTTTCTCAAGGGATCGTGGCATACTGCGGTTCCCCACCGGAGCTCCCCGAGGGGTGGGTCCGTCGGGATGGTCCGGTGGTGGATATGTGCGGCGAGCTCATCTCACCTGGCTCGGCGATGGCCTCCACCGAGGAGGTCGACGCCGGGGGTCCTGTAACCCGCTCAGGGACGCAGCCCTCGAAGAGTGCGGTTGGTGAGGATGATCTCCGGCCGATACTCGAAGTGGATGGTATCGAAATGGGACCACTTTCCGCCCCAAACGAAGCCGTTGTGCTCGAAGGCGATGATGACGGCCTGGGGTGGACTCCAACGCTGAGTCAGGGGAATCCGATACCAGCCCTCCCGGTCCAGCACCCGGCTCCATCGCCAATACACCTGGCGACCTCCATACGAGGACGGGACCAGATCCACTGCCAGCCCGAAGCCATGGAGAGAGCGGGTGCGGGAATCGGCAATATCCCTGAAGATGAAAGAGTAGGTGACCTCCAAATCCTCGATCCACTCCGCAACCTCAGCATCCGCGGCAGCGGCCGCTCTGATCTCCCTTTCCACCTCCCGGAGGGGCTCCAGGACCAGGGTGTTCAGGAACATGCCGTGTCCCAGGAAGGAGATGGAGCGGCAATGCCTCCGGATCTCGGTCTCGGTGGTGCCAAACAGCGCTTCGAGGTAATCCGTGGAATAGGTGGGCGGATCGGTGCGAGGAAGCGGGTCGACCAGCGGCTCCAGGGGGTAGGGATAGAAGATGGGGTCGAAGCCTTCCGCCGCCCCCAGCCGATCTTCGGCCAGCATCCGACCGTCCTGAAAGTGGATGGGCCGGCCGGCCATCATGAAGATGACGTCACCTTCGGGATAATAGACGGAGTCGATG
>JASFRP010000194.1:0-6491 GCA_050114895.1 Gemmatimonadota bacterium | reverse complement strand
GGGACTGGGCCATCCGCCTGGTGGTCGTGGAGGCCATCGTGCTCATCGTCTGGTGGTTCTGGCAGGTAAAGGGGGAGGGCCTGGGAGCCACGCTGAACCCCCTGGAGACCTTCGGAATCGGGAGCACGTTGATCCAGTGGGCCGTCGTGCTGGGGATCCTCATCGCCGCGAACCGGTTCCTGACCGGGAGGAGCCTGGAAGGGGAGGAGTTGGTGGGGGGTCCCAAACCGTCCCCTGACGGTTAGGGGACCGGGCGGGGTACGGCGGGGGGAAGCCGCGGATGGATTATGACACCTTCGCCCGCGTTGCCCACGAGGCCTTCGAGACCATCCCGGAGGAGTTCCGGGAGGGAGTAGACGGCCTCACCATCCGTCCGGAGAAGGTCCCACATCCGGCACGTCCGGGCGTTTACACCCTTGGCCAGTGCCTCACCGAGGCCTATCCCTCGGACTGGTCCGGCCCGGACACCCTCCGCTCCGTGCTGGTCCTCTACCACGGCTCCTTCAGGGCCCTGGCCCGCCGGGACCCCGGGTTCGACTGGGAGGGGGAGCTCTGGGAGACGCTCACCCACGAGTTGCGCCATCACCTCGAGAGCCTGGCGAACCGGGACGATCTGGAGGGGGTGGATTATGCCATGGAGGAAGCCTTCCGCCGTGCCGATGGGGAGGACTTTGATCCCTTCTACTACCAGGCCGGCATGGAGATGGCCCCCGGGCTCTTCCAGGTGGAGTACGACTTCTTTCTGGAGCAAACCTGGACCCGAGAAGCCTTCGACGCTGCCGCGTATGTGGAGTTCTCCTGGCACGGCGCGGTATTCCGGGTCCCTCGGCCGGAAACCCTCGGCGACGTCCACTACCTCTGGGTCGATGGGGTGGAGGTGGGCCCGGGGGCCCTCCAGCTGGTACTGATCCGGAAGCGGCGCCTCAGGGACCGGTTGAGAGGGCCCGGGGAAGGGAAGGAGTTGGAGCTTTGGGAATCGGAGGGGAAGGCCTCCGCTGTGTGAGGTAGAGGCGCCTGCCTCTCGTTAGTACTTCAGCCGGGCGGGGTTCTGGGCCCACGCCTCCAGGACCTTTCGGGCCTCCGGGCTCGGCTCCCGGACCCCCTCCATCTCCCGTTCCCCCCAGGACCGGCAGATCTCAGACCGGATCCGGTCGTCTTCGAACCCGGCGGCGGCGGCCTCCTCGGCGGACGCGGCGAAGACGATCCTGGGAATCCGCGCCCAGTATATGGCTGAAAGACACATGGGGCAGGGCTCGCAGCTGCTGTAAAGGACGCAGTCTCTGAGGTCGTGGGTCCTCAGGCGGCGGCAGGCATCCCGGATGGCCAGGATCTCCGCGTGGGCAGAGGGGTCCGACAGCTCCACCACCCTGTTCCATCCCCTCCCCACCACTTCACCCTTCCGGACCACCACGGCCCCGAAAGGACCATTCCGCCCGTCGGCGGAGTATTCCGCCGACAGCTGGATGGCCTGCCGCAGGTAGTCCTGATCGCTCATGGCGCTCCCCGGAGATTGGGTCCATTCCTCCTCCTTTGAATTTACCCCAAGTCCCCCGAAGAAGTGCATTCTTTCGTGTGATTCACCCCTTCAGCACTTCCACCGGGTCCAGACCGGCCGCCCTCCGGGCCGGGAGGTCCGAAGCCAGGGCTCCGGCTGCCAGGAAGATGATGAAGAGGAGCCCGTAGGTCAGCGGGTCCCAGGGTGTGACGCCGTAGAGCTGACTCCCCAGGAGCCGGGTCCCCGGGACCGCCACAAGGAGGCCAAGAGCCATCCCCAGGCCGGTGAGGAGGAGCCCGCGACGAAGGACCATCCCCCTCACGGAACTCTTCCGTGCCCCGAGAGCGACCCGAATCCCGATCTCCCGGCGACGAGCGGCCACGCGGTGGGCCAGCCCCGCCTGGCAGCCAGCCAGGGCCAGGAGGACGGCAAGGGCCCCGAAGGCGGAAAGGACCACAGTGTAGAACCGGGGTTCGGCCAGGGAACGGCTGATTCTGGAGTCCATGGTGGTGATTCGATCCACGGCGAGCTCCGGGTCGAGTGTTCTCAGCAGATCCCGGGCCTGACGGGCCACGGTGCCTGCCGGAGCCTCGGACCGAATGAGCAGAGTGAACCCCTGGCCTGCGTCCCCCTGGAAGAAGGGGACGTAGGCGATGGGAACGGGGCTGGCCCTCAACCCGCCGTGACGGACAGGACCCACTACCCCCACTACTTCCCGATACTCCTGTCCCCCGAAGTAGGAATGTGCGCGATCTCCCACGGAGAGAGGGGATCCCTCGGCGGTGAGGATCCCCGGGTCCACCGCCATTTCAGGGGGAGCGGCCGGCCCGTCGGCGTCGGCGAACCCCTGCCCCTCCAGGACGGGGATTCCCAGGACCTCGAAGTACCCCTCCGTGACCCAGGCGATCTGGACAGCGACGGTCTCGGCGGAGGATCCCTCCACCCGGAGGGGAGAGGTCATATTGGACCCGGATATGGGGAGGTTCCGACCCAGGGCCGCTTCCTGGGCGGCGGTGAGGGCCGACGCACCTTCCAGAAGCTCCCTGGCGAACATGCTCCGGGAGGCTTCGTCGGGATACCGGTACTCCGGGAGCCCGACCTCCACGAGGGTGACCCCACTGGGGTCGAATCCCGGATCCTCCCGGATAGTGGCGATGAAGCTTCGAATCAGGAGCCCCGCGCCGGCGGTGAGAACCAGGGCCAGGGCCACCTGCGTCACCACGAACCCTTCCAGTACCTTCCGGATCAAGGGGGGGGGGCCGACTCCCTGGGCCGACTCCCTCAGCGTTTCGGCGGGTGAGGCCCGGGAGCCGTTGAGGGCCGGGACCAGGGCCGTGGCCACACCGGTGCCTGCCGCCAGGGCCATGGCCAGGAAAGCCACCGCAGGATCCAGGGAGATTTGAGGGGCCCGGGGAAGGTCCACCGGCACCAGCGCCAGCGCCGGGTCCAGGGCGAAGCGGGCCAGAAGGAGGCCGGCCGCTCCCGCCGTCGTCCCCAGAATCAGCCCCTCCACGAGGAGCCCCGTGGCCACCCGTGCGGACCCGGCCCCCAGGGACCCCCGTAGTGCCAGCTCCCCGCGGCGCCGCACTCCCCGGGCCAGGAGGAGGCTCGCAGCGTTGGCAGCGGCTGCCAGGAGCACCAGGAGAACGGCAGCTTCGAGGAGAAGGAGGGGGGTGCGGACATCCCCCAGGAGGCGATCCTTCAACCAGACCGCTCTGGCATCCATGGCTCCCCCCGGGACCCCGGCGGCGATCTCCGCCAGCTCCCGTCCGGTGCTCTCCAGGTTCGCACCCGGTCTGAGGCGGGCCATGGCCACGAAGATCTTGGCCCCGGCCACCTCCATGAGCTGTGGGGCTTCCTGCTCCACGGGAATCCAGAGCTCGGCCCCGTCCGGGAACGCCACGGCGTCTCGGACCACGGCCACCACCTGGTGTTGCACGCCGTCCAGCTCCAGGAACCGGCCCAGGATGTCCTCCTGGCTCCCGAACGCACGGCTCCACAGCCCTTCGGAGATGGCCACCACGGGGGGGCCACCGGGGCTGTGCTCCACTGCGGTGAAGGCCCGTCCGGTTCGGAATGGGTTCTCCAGGAGCTGGAAGAACCCCGAGGTCACGGCCGCGACCTCCACATGAATGGGGCCCGATCCCCCCACCATGGGGAGGCGATTGTCGATGTAGGCCCCCAGGGCCTCCACCTGTCGCGCGTTCCGGCTCCAGGCTTCCAGCACCGGGTAGGAAGCCCGCACGAGCCCGCCTCCCTCGCGAATCTCCTCCACCACCGCTACCCGGTCGGGGTTCTGGAAGGGGAGAGGTGAGAGGAGCACACTTCGGACCACCGAAAAGACGAGGGCATTCAGGGTTATGGCCACCGCGAGGATGGTCAGGGGAGTGAGGACCGATCCAGGTCTCCGGACCAGGGTGCGAGCCGCCAGGACGAGCTCGTCTCCCATCAACCTGATGGGGTGGTGCAACCTCCCTTTCCGTCTCCTCCACCGGTCCTGCCGGCGGCAATACGTCCTGGTGGCTTCCAGGTCTCCGAACTCCTTCTCCGCCCGTCTCCTGGCCTCGTCCTGCCCCAGGCCATCGGCTTCCAGCTCCTCGGTCCGCATGGCCAGGTGGAACTCCAGCTCCTCGTCCAGCTCCGATCCTGGGCTCGGCCTCCCGGGCTCGCGACGGCCTTTCGCTTCCCTCATGCCTCCCCCCTACGATTCGGTTTCCAGGAGCCGGTTGATGGCCTCTGCGTAGCTGCGGAAAGCCATGCTCTCCGTTCTCAGTCGTTCCCTTCCCTTGACCGTCAGCTCGTAGAATCTGGCTCGGCGATTCTTGTCCGATGTCCCCCAGGATGACTCCACGTCACCCTTCCGTTCCAGGCGGTGGAGAGACTGGTAGAGGGCGGCGTCTTCGAAGGACACGAGATCCCCGCCTCCCTCGCGGATCCACCGGGCGATGGCAAAGCCGTGCATGGGGCCCTGGAGAAGGGTTCTGAGCACCAGGAGGTCGACGGTTCCTCGCAGGAGGTTGTTGGATGCGATCTCGGTCACGATGGATGCTCCGGCAAGCGGGAGTGGGTGGAGCCGGCGGTTCGCAGAGCTCTCACTAAAGAACCTTATATAAAGAATCTTATAGAAGAAAAGATCGGAGGGCAAGTGGGCAGCAGAGACGTGTATGACGGAACCCGAGGAGCGGACCGGGATGGCCACCGCGGGTGCGGTGCCCCTGGCGGACCCGGCAACCTTGCGGGGTCGCCGTGGCCCGGAGGTGGCCGATTCGAGGGCGGGGCCGCAGTTTCAAGGGTCGCCGAAAACCAGGGGTCCCGCTCCTTCCGGGTGTTGGACGGGCAGGCCCCTTCTCCATCCCACTCACATCCGCAGGTCCGAGCCATGAACCGCTTTCCGTCGCGTGTCCGCTCTCTTGCCTTCACCTTCCTCGGCCTGGGAGTCGCCGGCTGCGGGCCGAACCCCCAGCCCATGGACGTGGTGGAGGCCACCATCGCCCAGGTGCAGGATGCCATCCTATCCGGACAGACCACATGCCGTATGGTGGTTCAGGCCTATCTGAACCGGATTGAGGCCTATGACGAGGCCACCGTCAACGCCATCACGGTGGTGAACCCGGAGGCTCTCACCCGGGCCGACGAGATCGACGCTGCCGTCCAGGCAGGGGAGGAGCTGGGGCCCCTCTTCTGCGTGCCCATGCTGGTGAAGGACAACTTCGACACCCACGACATGATCACCAGCGGGGGGTCCATCGCCCTCATCGACAACTACCCGCCGGACGACGCCTTCATGGTCCGGCGCATCCGGGAGGCCGGCGCCGTCATCATCGCCAAGACAAACATGGCCGAGTGGGCTTTCAGCCCCCGGGAGACGGTGAGCTCTTCCTTCGACACCACGGCCAACGCCTACGACCTGGACCGAGTCCCGGCAGGGTCCAGCGGGGGCACGGCCTCCGGGGTGGCGGCCAGCTTCGGCCTCATCGGCCTGGGGTCCGACACGGGAAACTCCATCCGCGGTCCGTCCTCCCACCTGGCCCTGGTGGGAATTCGGTCCACTATCGGCCTCACCAGCCGGGATGGGGTCATTCCCCTCTCCTTCGACCGGGACATCGCCGGGCCCATGGGCCGCACGGTGGAGGACGCGGCGAAGGTCTTCAACGTGGTGGCCGGATACGACCCCGCCGATCCGTACACGGAGGCCGGGCGGGGCCGGAAGGAGGCGGACTACACCGAGTTCCTGGATCCGAATGGCCTGCAAGGCGCCCGGATCGGGGTCCTCCGATCCCTGGTGGACCGTGAAGACGCCGACACGGCCATCGTCCGGATCTTCGAGGCGGCGGTGGCAGACCTGGAACGTCTGGGGGCGGAGATCGTGGATCCCTTCGAGTTCGACGTGTACGGGCACCTGGAAGCGGAGGGCCTATTCTGCCAGCGCTTCCGCTACGACATGCACGAGTACCTGAAGTCCCTGGGGGACGCCGCACCCATGACGGACGTCCTGGAGGTGCTGGAGACGGGGCAGTACGCTTCCTACGCCGAAAGGTCCCTGCGGTCCTACCTGGACACGCCCATGGATGTGCCTCCCGCCCAGTGGGACCCTCCGTGCCCCGACTACCAGGACCATCCCGGGCGGCAGGCCTTTCTGGCGGACCTGGTGGCCGCCATGGACCAAGCCGGGGTGGATGCCCTGGTGTACCCCTCCTGGCTGAATCCTCCGGCCCACATCGACCGAGCACGGGAGGAGTACCGGGGAGACAACAGCCAGCGCCTGGCGCCGCCCACCGGAACGCCGGCCATCACCGTGCCCATGGGCTTCAGCTACGGGCACCTCCCGGCGGGGCTCCAGATCCTGGGGCGCCCCTACGCCGAAGGGCTTCTCTTCAAATACGCATACGCATATGAACAGGGCACTCACCACCGGAGGCCGCCGGAAGGCTTCCCGGCCCTCACGGCGGCCGGGGAGGGCTGAGCGGGGAAAGAAAGCCGCCCCGGAGGCGTCATG
>JASFRP010000193.1:0-6493 GCA_050114895.1 Gemmatimonadota bacterium | reverse complement strand
GGGCTTCGGCCCCGGCGCCCCGAGATTCACCAGGCGTTCCGGCTCCTGCACCGGGAGGGCCTGGATCAGCAGCTGGTCGAAGAGGGAGAAGATGGCTGCGTTCGCCCCGATCCCCAGCGCCAGTGAGAGGACGGCTACGGCGGTGACGAAAGGCGTTTTGAGAAGGGTGCGAAACGGCAGCCTGAGGCTGTTCATGAGACTCTCCCGGGCACATCCCAGTGAAGCCGGTCCAGACGATGCACTGTGGGCGCCAAACCATCTTCTCCCGGCGAACCACTCGACGGCCGCCGGCGCTGAATGAGGACCCTGCTCGCTGGACTCGGCGGGTTACAGAACGTAGGACGAGGTTTTCCCTCTCCAGGTTGCAGAGGGGGAGGTCGGGTCTTGACCCATCAACTTTCGTTGATATATAGTTCCCGTCATGACCAGCGAGACCCGTCAAGCCCATTCGACCCTTCTGGTTCGCTTCCAGGCGGTGGCGGAGGAGACCCGCCTGTCCATCGTCCAACTCCTCTCCGACGGAGAACGGTGTGTGTGCGAGCTCCAGGAGGAGTTGGACGCGGCGCAGTCCCGACTCTCCTTTCACCTGAAGAAACTCAAAGAGGCCGGGGTAATCTCGGACCGCCGCCAGGGCCGTTGGATCTACTACCGCCTGGTGCCGGAGGCGCTCGAGGAGATGAGGGCGGTCCTGGGAGAGCTCACACCTCGGATCCGAACCCAGGGGAGGAAGGAGAGGGTCTCATGCTGCAACTGATCTGCCCGGAAAGCCGGTCCTCGACGCAGGGGAAGAGAAGATGAGCCACGAGATCAGAGCTACTGTGAAGGAGAAATACGGGAAGGCCGCGTTGGCGGTCATCCAGGGGTCCCCGGGTGGATGCGGGTGCGGATGCGGGTGCGGGCCTCAGGCGCCCGAGGACGCCTCCGCAAATCCCATCACCGGAAACCTCTACGACGAGGGGACCACGTCCACACTCCCGGAAGAGGCGGTCCTGGCTTCTCTCGGCTGTGGGAACCCCACGGCCCTGGCGGAACTGAAGGAGGGGGAGGTGGTTCTGGATCTGGGGAGCGGGGGCGGAATCGACGTGCTCCTCTCCGCCCAGAGGGTCGGTTCCACCGGGAAGGCCTATGGCGTGGACATGACCGAAGAGATGCTCGCCCTGGCCCGGAGGAACGCCGCCGAGGCAGGGGTCGAGAACGTGGAGTTCCTGAAGGGAGAGATCGAGGCCCTTCCCCTCCCCGACGAATCCGTCGACGTGGTCATCTCCAACTGCGTCATCAACCTCTCGGCAAACAAGGACAAGGTGTTCGCGGAAGCGTTCAGGGTTCTCAGGCCCGGGGGCCGGTTCGCCGTGTCAGATATCGTGTCCCGGGGGGAGATGCCGCCGGAGATGCGCCGGAACATGGAGCTCTGGGTCGGCTGTATCGCGGGGGCCCTGGAGGAAGGCCAGTTTCGGGAAATGCTGGCCGCAGCAGGCTTCCAGGACGTTTCCCTGGAACCCACGCGGACCTACCGGGCCGAGGACGCCGGAATCTTCCTGGAGGATGCGGGGATGAGCGCGGCGGAGGTAGCCCGAGAGGTGGACGGGAAGTTCATGTCCGCCTTCGTCCGGGGCCGAAAGCCGGGGGTCTGAGGATGCGGATCGCCCTGATCAGCGATATCCACGGGAACCTGCCGGCCCTGAATTCCGTCCTGGCGGACCTGGACCGGGGAGGAAGTCACGATGGAGTCTACCACCTCGGTGACCTGGTTGGATATGGGCCCTGGCCCAACGAGGTGGTGGGCCTCCTGAGAGAGCGGGGGATCACGGGGGTCGCCGGGAACTACGACTCCACCGTGTCGACCCAATACGAGCATTGCGGCTGCCGATACGAGGATCCGTTCCAGGAGGAGATGTCCCACTTCTCCTACGCCTGGACCCTGGAGCATACCACCCCCGAGACGAAGGCCTGGCTCGGCTCCCTGCCCTTTCGCATGGACCTCAGGCCCCTGGGCGGGCACACCTCGGGTCCCACGCTCCGCCTCATCCACGGGAATCCCGTCCTGAACACGGTCTACTGGACCGAAGATCGGTCCGACGAGTTCTGCAGCAAGATGGCCGGGCAACTGGGAGCCAGGGCTGGAGACGTGGTGGCCTTCGGCCACACCCACAAGCCCTGGCACCGCACGGTGGAGGGGGTCCACTTCGTCAACACCGGCTCCGTGGGCAGGCCCAAGGACCGGGACCCGCGGGCCGGGTACGTCGTGGTGGAGATGGACGGCGAGAGGGTGGGGGTGGATCACCTGAGGGTGGATTACGATCTGGCGGAGGCCACGCGGGCCCTCAGGGCCAGCACCCTGCCCGACTTCTTCGCCACCTACCTGGAAGAAGGGGGCAGTCCCCTTCCGGAGGCCGACCGGAGCCCCCGGGCGCCGGTGACGGAGGGAAGAGCGAACCCATGAGGAACCGGAAGATGGAAGGCGGCGGAGGGGTGAAAAGGCGCGGCGTCGGAGGGAGACTCTCCTTCCTCGATCGATTCCTCACACTCTGGATCTTCTCTGCCATGGCCGTGGGTGTGGGGCTGGGCTACTACTGGCCCGGGGTGATTCAGAGCTGGAACGACGCTACCAGTCTCGGGACCACTTCCATCCCCATCGCCATCGGGTTGATTCTCATGATGTACCCCCCCCTGGCGAAGGTAAGGTACGAGGAGTTGGGGGACGTGTTCCGGAACTGGAAAGTCCTGGGCCTCTCCCTGGTTCAGAACTGGATCATCGGGCCATCACTCATGTTCCTGCTGGGAGTTCTCTTCCTGAGAGACTACCCCGAGCTCATGGTGGGCCTGATCCTCATCGGCCTGGCCCGCTGCATCGCCATGGTCATCGTCTGGAACGACCTGGCGGAGGGGGACCCGGAATATGCCGCAGGGCTGGTGGCCTTCAACTCCATCTTCCAGGTCCTCTTCTATTCCGTGTACGCCTGGGTGTTCATCACCGTCCTGCCCCGGTGGCTGGGGCTGGAGGGCGCGGTCGTGGACATTACCATGGGCCAGATTGCGGAAAGTGTCTTCATCTACCTGGGTATCCCCTTCCTGGCGGGGATGATTACGCGCTTCGTCCTCGTCCGGCGCAAGGGGCGGGACTGGTACCAGGAGAAGTTCGTTCCGAAGATCAGTCCCATCACCCTGGTGGCCCTCCTCTTCACCATCGTGGTGATGTTCTCCATCCAGGGAGAGGCCATCATCCGCCAGCCGGCGGGTGTGGTGCGGGTAGCGGTGCCCCTCCTGATCTACTTCCTCGTCATGTTCGCGGTGACGTTCTTCATGAGCAGGGCCGCGGGAGCGGACTACCCTCAGACAGCCTCCCTCTCCTTCACCGCGGCGTCGAACAACTTCGAGCTAGCCATCGCGGTTGCCGTGGGGACGTTCGGGATTGCCCACGGGGCCGCCTTCGCGGCTGTCATCGGTCCCCTCGTTGAGGTCCCGGTCCTCATCGGGTTGGTGAACGTCGCCTTCTGGTGGAGGCGGAGGTACTTCCCCGAGAGCCGGGGCGAGATTTCCAGGGTGTCGAACTGTGCAGTACCGGAAGGTGTGAGCCGCAGCTAGGGAAGGTACGAGTCAGGGGCCCGAGGGTCCGGGCCGGGGCCGAGAAACGTCCGGATCCCCGGGGATCCGGTGGGACCGCAGAGTCCTCAGCCCACCCGGGAGCCGAGGTACTCCAGGATTTCTCCGGCCTGGTGGCCCGCCTTCTCGATGCAGGCGTTCATGCTGATCCCATAGAAGGAGCTCCCGGCCACCCAGAGACCCGGCAGATCCTCCAGGCATCGGTGGATGGCCTCCAGCCGCTCCAGGTGGCCCACCGTGTACTGCCCGATCCCGAGCCGCCAGCGGTATACCTGGGTAAAGAGGGGCTCCGCCTCGAGCCCCATGGTGAGGCGGAGGTCAGAACGGACCTGATCCACCACCTCCCGGTCCTCAAGGGTGAGGGCTTCCGGATCGTGGGCGCCCCCGATCATGGCCCGCATGAGCACTTTCCCCTCGGGTGCGCGCCCCGGAAAGATGCTGGAGTCCCACAGACAGCCGAGAATTCGCGGACCCGTGCCACGTGGAACCAGGAAGCCGAATCCGTTGGGCGCACCACCCATGGTCTCGGCATCGTAGGCAAGGGCCACCACCGCCAGCGGGGCCGTGGAGATCCCGGCGATGGCGGAGGCCAGCTCGGGCTCCAGATCCCCCAGGATGGGGTGGGCCATCGGGGCGGGAACCGCAACCACCACGGCATCGGCGCGTAGGAGCTCGCCGTTGGCGAGGCGCACGGCCCAGGAGGGGCTGACGGTCATCACCCGAGTGTCCAGGCGCACGACGTCGCCGAGTTCCTCCGCCAACGCATCAGGAAGGGTGTCCAGCCCCTCCTTGAAGGAGGTCAGGGTCCCGCCGGGGCCCGCGGGTCCTCCGGGACGCGTGAACTCCCCCACGTCCTCTCCTCGAGCACGCCGGGCTCTCGCCTCCTTCTTCGCCCGGCGTTTCGCCCTCATCCCCGCCAGCATGGCCTTCACCAGCCCACCGTGCTCCTCCTCCATCCTCGCCATTCTGGGGAAGGAGGCAGCCAGACTGAGCTCATGGACGTTCCCGGCAAAGACCCCGGACACCATGGCGTCGATGAGGATCGACGCCGCCTCGGTACCGATCCGGCGCGATGCAAACTGGAAGATGGTCTCGTCCACTCCTCGGGGCCTCGGTGGGGCGAAAGGCTCTCCGAAGACCCGGAGTCGGCCCGAAAGTGAGAGCACGGGATTGCTCAGGAAGCCGATGGGTCCGGTGGGGAGGAGGTGGAGCTTACCGTTCCGAAAGAGATAGCGGTTCGCCGCGGACTCGTCGGCCTTCTGAATCTGACCCTCCAGCCCCAGGCGGCGGACGAGAGCCGGTGTGGTGGGAACGTTGTCCAGATAGCCGTTCGGGCCCCGCTCGATGACGAATCCCTCCACCCGCTGGGTGCGGATATTCCCCCCCGGGACCCCGGACGCCTCGAGAACCAGGACCTCCAAGCCGCCATCGATCTCAGCGGCCCGGTCCTTCAAGTGAAGAGCGGTGGTGAGACCGCTGACGCCTCCTCCCACGACGACGACCCGCTTCATGCCGAGTCGGTGCAACCCGGGTTACAAGGAGACCGCCGCCGGGCCACCCCTGGGGGGGACGCCATCACACGGTCCGGCTGAACACGGGTGTTTCGGCAGTCTTGGCCTCCAGGTAGCGGTCGAAGGCCATGCAGACGTTTCGCACGAAGAGGCGACCTTCCTCCCTCACCCGGAGCTCCGTCTCGGTGAATTCCACGAACCCGGCCTCCCTGACGTCGTCCAGCCTATCCAGGGAACGATGGAAATAGGTGTCGAAGTCGACTCCGAACCGCCGCTCCACGTCGGCCTTCGAGACCTTGAAATTGCACATGATCTGTTGGATCACGTACTGACGCACCCGATCGTCGTCGTCCAGGACGTATCCCCTGGCCACCGGTAGCCTCCCGGCATCCAGGGCCTGGTAGTAGGTGGAGAGCTTCTTCCGGTTCTGGAAGAAGGCACCCTGGACTTCACCGATGCCACTCACACCCACCGCCATCATGTCCGAGGCCGGCATGACGGTGTACCCCATGAAGTTGCGGTGGAGACGCCCCTCTCTGGCCGCCACCGCCAGCTCATCGTCCGGCAGGGCGAAGTGGTCCATTCCGATGGGCTCGTATCCGGCCTCCAGGAAGCGCTCCATGGCCCTCAGGTACAGCTTGAGCTTGAGCTCGGCGGAGGGCAGGGTGTCCCTTTCCAGCTTCTTCTGGTGCCCCTTGATCCAGGGGACGTAGGCGAAGGAATAGACAGCCATCCGGTCCGGTCGCAGGTCCAGAATCTGGTCCAGGTTGGTCTCGAAGGTCTCCAGCCTCTGTTTGGGAAGCCCGTAGATGAGATCCAGGTTGATGCCTTCGGTGAAACCGACCCGTCGAGCGTAATCGAGAAGGTCGGCGGTCTGATCGTAGGTCTGGTCCCGGGTGATGGCCTCCTGGACCTCCGGGGTCAGGTCCTGGACCCCCATGCTGAGGCGGTTGAAGCCCAACTCCACCAGGCGATCCAGGTGCTCCGTGGAGGTCACACGAGGGTCCACCTCGATGGCCAGTTCCGCCCCCCTCATGAAGTGAAAGTGCTCCCGAACCTTCACCATGAGCTCCGTCAGCTGGTCCGGACTGAAATAGGTGGGGGTTCCACCACCCCAGTGCATCTGGGCCACCTCACGGCGGTCCGGAAGGTGGGAGGCCAGCCGGTCGATCTCCATCTTCACATAACCCAGGTACTTCTCCGCCACCGGCATGTGGGGGGTGATGACCACGTGGCAGCCGCAGAACAGGCACCGGTGCTCGCAGAAGGGGAGGTGGGCGTAGAGGCTGATGGGAACATGGGCTCCCACGGCGTTGGCAAGGGCCAGCTTATCTTCATAGGCTCTCCCGTTCACACCCTCGTGGAACTCCACCGCGGTAGGG
>JASFRP010000192.1:0-6498 GCA_050114895.1 Gemmatimonadota bacterium | reverse complement strand
GAAGAAGTGCAGCCCCGGCGGAGGTCCTTGCCCGGGGCGGTGTCGGCCAATCCCAGGATAAGCTCCACAGCGATGAGCTCGGATTCCGTGGGCAGGCTGACGTGGACCGCTTCACATCCTGCAATCGCCCGGCTCATGGGGTCACGGTTGGTGGGGTCCCCCTCCACCACTTCCGGCGCCCCGCCAAACATCGCGCGAGCCTTCTCGGCGCTTCGGGTCAAGACACGGTCTGGGTGACCCCCATCCAGGAGACTCCGGACCACCGGCCGGCCGAGAGTCCCTGTGGCGCCCAGGACGAGCACGCGCATCTTCATCCAGTGCTCCTCTCAAGAACGGTCGGCGGATTCCGAGTTGGTAGGCCGTGCCACCACGGCAAAGAAATCGGCGTCGGGGTCCCACTGGCCTCCGGCGACGTCCCCATACGTTCTTTCCACTGCCCACCCGGCGCCCTCCAACTCCGCCTCCAGACCGGCCCGGTCGTAGCACTGCATCCAATTGAAGATCTCCCGATGCCCGTGGGCCTCGACAACGGCGTACCGCTCCAGGTAGGCCATGTCCGCCGGGTATTTGAATCGGTTCGTGAAGAGGAAGTAGGGCAGAGGAGACCAGAAGCCTCCATCGGGCGCAACCTCGAAGATGACGGACTCCTCCAAGACACCGAAGAGCGCTGAACTGGAGACGTCGAACACGAATCGTCCCCCCGGGGCCAACCACCCCCGCACCTTATCCAGTAGGCGTCGGCGCTGGCCTGGTCCCAGGGGACAGAAATCCCCGAAGATCAAGAGGACCAGGTCGAAGGTCTCATCCATCTGGAGATCAAGGTAGTTCGCGTCATGGTAGACCACCGGCAGGCCGCGTTCGGCCGCCACGGAGCGGGCATGGGCGAGGGAGTTGACCGAGAAGTCCACCCCAACCACCGAAGCACCCAGCGAGGCCAGTCCGTTCGCGTACAGACCTGGGCCACAGCCCAGATCGAGGACCCGCTTCCCGGAGCGGAGGCCGAAGGTCTCGTTCAGCCAACCGATGGATCGATGGATGAACGCGTGGTTGCGGGAGGCAAGATCCTTCACCGGATCCAGATGAAACGAGAGCATCTGCTCGGCGACGTGGGGATCCGTCCAGAGCTCCTCAGCGGTGTATGCCGAGAATAGGGGCGGTCGGCGACTTTGCTCGGAGAGAAAGGCGAAGACGGTTCCGTCGTCCAACGCTCTCATGTCCTGTCACTCCTCTCTTGAAGAGGGCTCCCTCGAACATCCGTTCCTTCCTGGAAGTGTTCGGAGAGCCTTCGAGAACCGAATGCGGGGGCCACCGAATCCGTGGTCATGGCCTCCGTGAAGAAGGCCAGGAGCTCTCCCTGGTGACGGTTGACGACCCGGGTCAGGGAGACCATGGCCCTCATGAGCCAGACGGGCACAGAGGTGATCCGCTCCGGTTTACCGGCTGCCTTGAGGGCAAGCTGGGCGATCTGCCGATGCGTGAGGACCTCCGGACCTCCCACGTCGATCTCCCGAACATCCTGGTCCACGGCATCCACGCAGGCGCCGGCCAGGTCAGCGCCGTGGATGGGGTTGATCCGGTTCTTTCCTTCTCCGACGAGGTACACCCGCCCCTTCGAGGCCATCTTCATGTATTCCCCCATGTCGGAGAAGTAGCCGTTGGGGCGAATGACGGTGTAAGGGAGGCCCGACGCCTTCAGAACCGCCACGAAGTCTTCATGGGCCTTGACGATGTCCAGGTGAAGGAGGCTGGGGCCTCGGAACACCGAAGTGTAGACGAACTTCCCCACTCCCGCTCGTTCGGCGGCCTCCAGGAGATTCTTGTTGCCCTGATAGTCCACGTCCTTGAACGTGAGCTTTCCTTTCTGTTTCGTGATTCCGATGGACGAGAAGACGATGTCTATCCCGTCGCAGATCCCCCGAAGGGTCTCGGGTTTCGTGACCTCGCCGACCACGATTTCGTCCAGCTCGTCTTCCATCTCCTTCAGCCTGTCGGCCGACCGAGTCAGTGCACGGACGAAGTACCCCCGGCGCTTGAATTCCCGCGCCACGAACTCCCCGAGATAGCCGGTGGCTCCGGCCACCAAGACGCGTCGGAACGCCGGGTTCATGGTTTTGCCTCCCATGCCTGGGCCACGATGGGATTCCGCTCCCAGAATGCCGCTCGAACCGGCTCCGGGACCCCGTTCAGCGGGCAGGCGAATTTCATGGTCACATCTCTCTATTCTGATGAGCTCAAGGCACCTTGCCAGGACTTCCGCGACCCACCCATACCGAGTGATCCATCAGGCCGTGGACCCTGAGTACGGATGCGAGTCGAACTCCGAGCTCGCTGGCTTCGATGCGCTCATCGGACTCTCCGTGGTGAATGTGGACCAGGAGGTCTCCCTCCACCCTGGCGTGGCGGTAGATGCGAACCTCCGGTGAATCGATGGCGTCCTCCACCGCGGCTTGGACGAAGTCCGCCAGCGCCTCCGCGTCGTCTCCGGCCATCCGCAAGTGGATCACCTCCAGGATTCTCATGACCCCCTCCTGCCGTAGAGGGCTTTGTAGAAGAGGGCATCCCGTAGCCTGAGAGGGAGACGGGCGAGGTTCTTCATCTTCCTTGCCCCTGGCCCCACGACGTACTGGGCTCGGGGCCTGCGAGCGCCCAGGGCTCGAGACACCACCAGAGCCACTTCCTCCGGAGAGATTCCGGGAAGGTTCTTCACCTCCCGGTCGAAGAACTCGAAGAGTGGGGAATACAACTCCAGGACCTCCGGTGGCGCCGCCTGCATGAGCTTCTCTCGCTCGGTCAGAATCTTGCCCAGGACAGCGGTGTCCACCTTCCCCACAACCAGGTTGCTCACGGAAACGCCGAACGGACGAAGCTCCAGGCGGAGCGAATCGCTCACAGCCTGCACGGCGAACTTCGACGCGGCGTAGACGCTCTTGTCCGGAAGGGCCAGGAGACCATGGCCTGAGGAGACGTTCACGAGCCGGCCTCTCGCTCCCCGGAGCAGGGGAATGAAGGCCCTGGTGACGGCCAGCAATCCCAGGACGTTCACCTCCATCAACTTCCTCATGTCCGAGACGCTAAGCAGCTCCAGTGGGCCGTTCAGCGACACGCCGGCGTTGTTCACGAGTCCGAAGAACTCGCTCCCGACGTCCTCTTTGACCCTGGCCACCGCCTGGGTGATGGAGTCTTCGTCGGTCACATCCAGTCTCAGGGGCGTCAGCGACCCCGACGCCTCTTCTCTCAGGGCCTCGCCGTCCCGCTCCTTCCGAACGCCGGCGAAAACGCGGTATCCGTGGGCGTTGAGAAGGATGGCTGTGGCCCTCCCGATGCCGCTGGAGGCTCCCGTCACCAGGACAGCGCTCTGAGCCACAGGGCCGCTGGTCATCATTCCACCCTTTCTGGTTCGCCGGGAACGGAACCGAAGAGAGGCGTCCTCCCCGTTCCCTCCAGAAAGCGGAGCGACGCCTCCACACTCCGTTCCGAATCCCATGGGAAGTTGCTGCCGAACCGAATGCCATCGGGTCCTACGAACCGGCGGAGCGCAGCCAGCGTCACTGGATTCGCAGCCCCAACCGTGTCGTAACTCACGCTCCTGGCCAGCTCCAGGCCCCCGTCCCGTTTCCTGGCCAGATCCAGTATGATCCGCCCCCAACGAGGCTTCTCCTTCTTCAGGTAGTGGACCTTTCCCAGCCGCTCGGCCATGAAAGGGACCACGCCGCCGGCGTGGGTCAGAGTCCAGCGGATTCCGGGATACCGCACCAGGATCTGACGGTAGACCAGGCGCGACCATGCTCGCGCCAGGTCGATGGGGTATTCGGCCCAGGGGTACAGAGGGGCGTTTTCGTCGGTGGTTGGAACATCGTTGGGGTGCAGGAGCACGGTGGCCTTCAGTTCGTGCAGGTCGGCCATCAAAGCGTCGAGCTCGGGGTCGCCCACGTACCTTCCATCGACGTTCGAAAACAGGATGACTCCATCCAGGTTCAGGGAGTCCAGAGCGTGGGTGAGCTCCTGGCGGGCCCCCTTCAGGTCCGGGAGGGGGAGAACGGCCAGGCCCCCGAAACGATTGGGCCGCTCTTTCCGCAAGCCGGCCACGTATTCGTTGCAGGCTCGCGCCAGTGATCGGGCCTTGCTGTCGTCCCCGAACCAGACCCCCGGGGAGGACAGAGAGAGCATGGCCCGGCCGATCCCCAGACGATCCATGATCTGGAGGGATTTCTCCGGCGCCCAGGAAGGGAATGCGGATGTGTCCATTCCCAACCGCGCCAGGGCGTCGAGGTAGTCGGGGGGTATCACGTGGTGATGGAGGTCCACGAGGGGGTCTCCGAAGTCAATCCTCTGCGGCTCGAACACGGTGGGATCCTCCTTCGTCATCATCTCGCTTCCCTCCTAAGCTGTCGTGCCGGCGTTCCGAGCGTCGCCGGGCGCGATGCGTGGGAAGAGGGAAGCAGCGTTCTTCATCTCGATGGCGGCCAGTTCGGATGACGTGAATCCGTCATACGTCAGGAGCGCCTTGATCTTCAGGGCCGTCTGCACCGGTGGCGTCCAGCCACCGTCGGTCCCGAAGAGGATGTGACCGGCTCCCGCGAGTCGCTTCAGAGCAGCGAAGTGGCCCTCTCCCGGGGAGGCAGCGTCGTAGTAGAGGTTCCTGAGGAGTCGGAGGCGGGTCCGAACCTCGCTCTCCCCCTCGGGATTCGTCCCGCCATCGCCACCCGACGGGATCCGACCGCCCTCCCTGTCATTCCCCCTCACCGTCCTTCCCCGATTTCCCGGCCCTGTCGCGATGCGTTGAGCCAGGTACGGCACCGTCCCGCCCCCGTGGGCCAGGACGTATCGGATGTTGGAGTACCGGGCCAAGCGGCCGCTGTACAGGAGATCCAGCACCGCACGGGAGGTGTGGACGGGCCACTCCAGGAGGGGGTGGAAGAACCCATACTCCCGTTTTTCCCGGGGATCCGTGTGGGGATGGATGAAGACCACGGCGGACCTGCGGTCGAGCTCGGCGAAAAGCTCCTCGTAGGCGGGATCGCCGAGGTATCGTCCTTCGACATCGCTGAGGAGGGCCACGCCGTCGTGACCCAGGTGATCCAGAGCGTGCTCCAGCTCGGCCAGGGCCCCATCGACGTCCGGAAGGGGAAGGAAGGCAAAGGCGCCGAAGCGGCCGGCATGGTCCGACATCATCTGCGCCTGGAACTCGTTGCAGAGTCGGGCCAGGTCCCTGGCCATCGCGACGTCCCCGAACCAGACCCCCGGGGTGGACAGGGAGGTGACGGCCGTTGCGATCTCCATCCGATCCAGCTGTCGAATTGCTGCCTCCGGCGTCCACTTCGGGAACTTGACCCATGCGGAGCCCGTGATCCCCCGCCCGTCCAGAGCGTCAACGTAGGGTTTCGGGATGATGTGGTAGTGAACGTCGATCCGGTGGTTCTCGGTGGTCATGGAGCCTCCTCCTTTCGGCGCTTCGACAAGGCCAGGACCGTGCCACCGCCGCAAGTCCTTCTATCACAAACTGTTAAGAAGAACGCCCTTCGGGAGTTTGTGGTTATTCGTGACAGATGTTGTGGTATTTGACAAGTGAAGGAACGTTGTGAGGAGCCACAACACCCCCTCCTGGGCCCTGGATCAGTCAGATGAGGGGGATCTCCTCGTAGACTCCTGCCAACAGAGGGGACCACCCGGACGTACGGGAGAGACTGGGGTTGGGCGGGTACGTGTTGCTAGCTCAAGGGGAGGGCAGGATCCCATGGGACGAGGCGGCGGCCGCCTCCCTGCGCGCCCTCGAGACCGCGGCGTAGGCGTCCGCCAGCCCGTATCCGAACATGTTGTCCTTCCCGGGGGAGCCCAGATCGTGGGCCGTGCTCTCGAGGATCTCCCGCACGTGCCACACGCTCATGGCGGGATGCTCGGACAGGATGAGCGCCGCGATCCCCGCCACCTGAGGACCCGAAAAGGAGTTGCCGCGAATGCGGACCGTGTCGGTGTCGATGTACCCGGTGTCCCCGATGCCCAGCACGGGATATCCCTCGCCGGGGAAGGCCACCAGGTCGGGCTTTACCAGACCCGCCGGCATGGGGTAGTCGCCGTACAGGGCCACCGTGCTCCATTCGGCAGGGCCCATGCTGCTGAAGGGCACCAGCACGCCCAGGGTGTCGATCCCGCCCACCGAGATGACGCTGGGCACGTCCTTCGGTGACTGGTGCTGGACCGGTATCGGTTGGGTCATGCGGAAATTCCCGGCCCCTCCCACCAGCAGGAGCCCTGCGGCCACCGCGTGGTCGCTCATCATGCGCCAGAATCCGCGCAGGTTGCCGAGATTCGGCAGGCTGAAGCTCATGCTGAGAATGTCGGCCCCGTTTTCGATGGCGTACTGGTACGCCAGAGCGGCCGAGATCGGGCGATCCCCCGCCGAGTCGACGTTGCGACCCGTGAGCTTGAGCAGCATGAGCTGCGCCCTCGGGGCCACGCCGGTGACGATACCACCAGTCCCGTCACCCAGGACGATGCCGG
>JASFRP010000191.1:0-6531 GCA_050114895.1 Gemmatimonadota bacterium | reverse complement strand
GACGGCCGACAGCAGCGTGGCCGCCTGGGCCAACGACCCGGGCAGCTCGCCGCCCCTGGCCCTCCAGGCCCGCATGGACACCACACGCATCGAGGATGTCCGCGTCGAGGAGGTGGTGCCCCTCACTGACAGCACTCAGGCCGAAGTCGGGATGGGTACCCGCCAACGCACCGGCATAATCCGGCTCGTCCGCATGCCGGTCATGGCGAGCTTCGCCCCGACCCTCACCAGCACGCTGCCCTTCGCCTATGCCTTCGACGCCGCAGCCGCCGACTCACTCCGGCCCATCCTCGCCATCCACGGCATACAGGTGGAAGAACTCACCTCCCCTGCCACGATCACGGCCCAGGGCTTCGCAATCGACTCCATCATCGACGGTGGGCAGCGCGAGACACCCCGCAACCTGAAGTCCCTCACGGGGAGGTGGAACGCACCGGCCTCCCGCACGCTTCCCGCCGGGACCTACATCGTGCGTGCCGGGCAGCCGTACGGTCTGCTGGCATTCTTCCTCCTGGAGCCCGAGAGCGCCGACGGGCTCACGTCCTACCTCAGCGCGGTGATGGCGGCGGGCCGCGAATACCCGGTGATCCGCATTACCGCACAGGAGACGCTGATGACCCGACCACTGCGCTGAGGCCGGAGGAGACCCGAACGGGGATATCGGGTCTCCTACATTCCCCGGTACCGCCCTCCACCTCCGAACCCCGTTCCCAGGACGATGGCGTTCAGAACCAGCTGATGCTCGCTCTTCAGGAACATCCGGTAGAGCGGGTTGTCGGCAAAGAGAACCGCCTTCCCGCTCCCCACATTCTCCACTGTGAGCCAGGCCTTTTTGGATAGCTTCTCCTCGAAATCGGCCGGGGCGTAGCCGCTGAGGAGTGACTCTTCCGCCAGAACCGCAACGTTCACTCCCCGCTCCGTGATGGCGAACCCACGCTCACCGCTCTTCAGCACGGCCATTTCCTCCGGAAGGCCGAAAGCCATCCAGGAGTCGGGATCCAGGACGACCTCGTAGAATCCCCCGGGAGTCCGGCCCTCCTTCGACTCTTGCTCCCTCTCCGCCAGGGTCTTGCGAGCCTCCACGGCCGGTTGGTCCTCGTCTTGCTCTTCCCTTTCCTCTTCTCCGACACGTGTCGTCGCGCCGGTGAGCTCAGAGCCTTCTTGCCCCATGAACTGAGCTCCCCCTTCCCACGCGATGACCGTTCCCCCCGCCTGCATCCAGCTCCGCAGGTTCTCGATTCCCTGCTCACCCAGGGCGCTCTGCAGGTTTGCCCCGCCAACCATCAGGACGTTGTACTTGGAAAGGTCCAAGCTGGCCAACCGGGAAGCGTCCACGTTCGCATAGTCGAAGACGGGGTAGCCCTGGTCGAAGAAGTTCCAGATCTCCCCGAACCCTCGGGCCGCCTCTCCCGCAGCGACGGCGATCTTCGGCTTCTCCAGCTCCCGATAGGAGCTCGCTCCCAGGTCGTCTCCGTCCTCCACCAGCCCGGTGTTGATGGCATAGGCCGTGACTCCGGCCTTCCCAGCGACCTCGGTCACCACCTGCTGCAGGTTGTCCGGGTTCCGGCGGACCGGGATAACGAAGGTGCCCGGCGGGTACTCCCGACCACCCACGGTGAATTCATTCTCCGCCGACTTCACCTTGATTCCACGCTTCAGGAGGTCCGCCGCCGCCAGGACGGCCGAGGTGCCCTGGTAGGGAATGGCATAGGCGTATCCCCCCCGGCCTCCCTCCAGACCTCCTTCCCGCAGGACGGCCTGCGGAGCCGGCGTCAAGGAGCCTCCCGGAACCTCCGACAGCATGTACGCTTCCACATTGTAGACCAGCGGCAGCGCCCATCCCGACAGGTCGTAGAAGCTGGTGTCCTCCAGAAGGGGTTCAGGCTCCATCAACATCTGGACAGCCACACCCTTTGGCTGGCTCGCGGACACCACGTAGGTACCGGCAGGAAACTCCTTCGAGGAGGGCGCCGGATACACGCCGAAGCCCCGGCTCACCCTGGCGCTGAACCCCTCGGAGGCCACCGAGACTTCGATGCCCTGCCGGGTGAGGAGATCGGCGAGCTGATCGGCGTTGTAGGGATCCGCATCGGGGACGAAGGCGTAGCTCTTGACCGGACCGTCCCCCAGCGCGATGGCGTGCCGGAAGAAAGCCAGGAAGTCGGAGAGCCGCTCTTCGCGTCGCTCCGCCGTCGTCTGGAGGGTCGCCATGGAGGTGGTGAAGTGTCCATGGGCCCGCTGGCGCAGGGTGTGCACGGTGCCGTCCTCACGTTCCACGGCGATGCCGACGCTGTTGCCGCCTCCCTGCTCGTAGGTCATCCCGATGGCGCCCATCATGCTGGGCCAGGAATCCCCGAAACCGGGATAGTACATGTCGAACCCGATCTTGGTGTAGTACGGCCACCCGAAACGATCGAAGGCCGCGGCATTACCCTCTCCGTAGATCCTCTCCCACTTCATCACCACATCGGGGATGGCGGGATGCACGGGTGTGGCTGCCGGGAAGAAGAAGTAGGAATCTCCGCCCATCTCGTGGAAATCCACGTGGACCACGGGATTCCATTTCAGGTACTCCACCGTCCTCTGCTGGGTCTCCACCTGGGTCTGCCATGACCAGTCCCGATTCAAATCGAATTGATAGTGATTGGTGCGGCCCCCGGGCCAATCGGAACGGTGCTCCCAACTGTCGGGGTTGGCGCTGTAGGTCATCCCCCTCCGCTTGTGGAAGCTCTGGACCTCACGCTCCCGCCCATCGGGGTTCGATACCGGATCGATGAGCACCACCAGCTCGTCCAGGATCTCCTGGGTCACCGCATCCGTTCCGGCGGCGAGCTGATACACCGTCAAGATCGCCGCCTCGGTTCCGGCAGCTTCGGCCCCGTGCACGGAATAGGAGAGCCAGGCCACAGCCGGGGTCTCCTGGATGACGGCGTCCAGCTCGCTCTGGCTCGCCCCCCGGGGGTCGGCCAATCTCGCCATGTTGGCCTGGATCTCCGCCAACCGAGCTCGATTGGCGGGACTCGTGATGGTCAGCAGGAGGAGGTCTCTGCCCTCGTTGGTTTTTCCATAGCTCGCCAGGGATACTCGGTCGCTGGCCTCCGCCACCGCCTCCAGGTAGGCCTGGAGCATGTCGTGATACGTGTAGTCGTCCCCGATCTCGTAGCCGAGGAAGGCGGCGGGGGTTGGGATGGAGGAGTCATAGGTACCTCCCGGATACCATTCGAACCCTGTGGTCGTCTGACTCTGGATCCCGGTGGGGAGCAGGGGGAGAATCAGGGCCAGCGCGAGAGCGATGCGTTTCATGGGAAGCCTTCCCCGGAAGTATGGATCGTCGATGGAAGCCGTCGTCTACCCTCCGGAAAGCACGAAGGGGCCCGGTATCTTTACAGCCCGGAGGCGCCGGTGGCAATCGGGAGCCCCCCGGACCAGGAATCCTCCGAAGCTAACCTTTCGAGTGAACTCGCTTTCGGGGCATCTTCAATACCTCCTTGGCGCGGTCGCCCGGGCTTATCCTGCCTCCCGCCGCGGGATGAGATGGCGGAAGCGGAGGGTGCCGACCCTGTTGTAGCCCTCGATGGCGAGGGTATCGGGCCAGATGTGGAGAAAGCACCACCCACCATTGGAGAACGCCGACACCGTGAGGGGAGTGGTGCCGACCCGGTAGGCGTTGTCCCGGCCCCCGCCTCCCCCGCACACGCCCTGGAAGACTCCCTCGGGCAGCCGGAGGAGCTCGGTGGAGTGATTGTGGCCCGAGAAGAAGACAGGGACCCGTCCCTGGAACCGGGGCAGGAGGGAGTCCCGGACCGTCTGGCTCGCCCCGTGCCATCCTCCGCTCTCCATGGGGTGGTGGCCGTAGGCGACGATCCACCGATCACGAGACGCTTTCAGAACCGAATCCGCCCACGTCAGCTGGGACTCTGCTTCCGGCCCCCCCTCGCTCAGGCCATTGGTATCGAGGGCCAGGAATCGGACGGTGTCTCCCGACCACAAGGCTCTCCTGAAGGTGTAGTAGCGTCCGGGCATGGTCCACTGCGGGCTCAGGTCGGAATACTCGATCTGGGCCCTCTCGTTGCCCTCCACGTCGTGGTTTCCCAGGGACGGGAAAAAGACCAGGCTCTTCCAGAAACCCCCGGAATAGACCTCTTCGAAGACTGTCTCCCAGAGGGGGTCCTCCACACTGGCCACGCCCCGGGGGTAGAAATTGTCTCCCACCGTGAGCACGAGATCAGGGGGGGCAGAGGCGTGGGTATCGGCGATGGCCCGGGCGACCTGGTATTGTCCTTGCTTGCCGGTCCCGAAGTCTCCCAGAATCAGAATCCGGAGGGCCGGACCGGCGGGCAGGGGAGGGAGGTCGGCCGGGGGTCTGGCGGTGAGGGCGTCATCCGTCCAAGGCTTTCGATAGAGGCAACACCCTTCCCCCAGAAGAAGGAGGAGCGCGGCCGAGAGGAGAGCCAACTGCCCCACGGGGTTTGCCTTCTCCCGGAAAGATCTGGCGCCCTTTTCCACCAATCGAATCTCACCTGTTTCCACCGGCCGGATCGCGTCCCACGGTACCCGGACGGTTCCATCAACCTGGGATCTTCCCGCGGGAGTCCTTAACTTGAGCCTTCGTGCCGGCTGTTCGCCAGAGATACCGCAGTCCCGGACGCGTCTGTCGTGAAGGACGGACGCTGGACCCGGCCATGGCATGGAGGGCCGCGGGTTCCCCCATCACCTGTGGAGAGACGAACGTGACGTACGAGGCCACACGAAATGGAGAGTCCCCCGAGAAGAAAGAGGGGAACGGTGCCTTGGAGCCGATCCCCACGGGCAAGGGTCACGGAGACCCGGTAGGGAAGCCAGCTACGGCGAAGCCGAAGAAGAAGAAGGACAAGAAAGACAAAAAGGACAAGAAGGACAAGAAGGGAGGCGCGGGCCGGGGCGTGGAAACCATGTTCCGCACCGCCTACAGAACCCACCTGGACCTCTCTTCCCTGGCCGACACCAAGGCAAACATCATGATCTCCATCAACGGGATCATCATTTCCATCCTTCTGGCTACGGTCTATCCGTCCCTGGTCCAGAACCGGGCGCTCTTTCTCCCCAGCAGCCTGTTGGTCCTGACCTGCCTGGCGTCCCTGGTCCTGGCGGTGCTGGCCGCTCGGCCGAGGGTCACTCGAAAGACGGTCACGCCGGAGGACGTCAGGGAGAACCGCGCGAACATCCTCTTCTTCGGCACCTTCATAAACATGAAGGAGGAGGACTTCCTTGACGGAATGTGGGAGCTCATCGAGGATCGGGAGCGTACCTACACGACGATGATGCGTGACCTCTATGGCCTGGGGGCGGTCCTGGGTGCCAAGTACCGCCTCCTCAGGACTTCGTACACGGTGTTCGTGGTGGGACTGGCGGTTGGGGTTATCGCCTTTCTCTCCGTGTACGCGTCTTCCGGGGGAGCCAATGGAGGGCCCTGACCGCCTGCTGGCGCTCCTGGCGCTGCTCCTCCCCGGGGGCGGGGGGCTCCAGGGACAGGAGCCTCCCCCACCGCTCCCCGCCGCGGATTCCGCCACGGTGGTCGCGGCGGGGCACTGTCGAGCGAGTCCCCTCTTCGCTGCCCTGGCCGGCGGCGGCTACCGGGACCTCTGGACCACGCCCATCACGGTACCGGTGGCCAGGCTCGACGAGCTCGGCGGGGGAGGACTCACACCCGTGCGGGTGGGAGGCGGGATGACGACCCAGACCCTCCACCTGACCGGGGCGGATGGGAGAAGGTATGTGTTCCGGTCGGTGGAGAAGGTGACGCGGCAGGCCCTCGCGGAGGAATTCTGGGGAACCCCCGTGGAGGCAATCATGCGGGACCAGCTGTGTTCCTTCCACCCATCGGGTGCCCCGGTGGTGGCTCGCCTCCTGGAGGCGGTGGGTGTCCTGCACCCCGAGCCCACCCTCGTCGTCGTCCCCGACGATCCCGGCCTGGGTGAGTTCCGCCAGGAATTCGCCGGGATGCTGGTCCTCTTCGAAGAACGACCCGACGACCTTCCGAACGGTGAAGAAGGGTTCGCGGGTTCCCGGCAGATCTCCCAGACCGACGACCTCTTCGACGAGTTGGAGGACCACCCCCTTGACCGGGTGGATCTCCGTGAGCTGCTGAAGGCCAGGCTCGTGGACCTTCTCGTGGGGGACCGGGACCGAAGCAACAACAACTTCCTCTGGGCCCGCTTGGATGAGGAAGGCGGCGGGCATTACTGGCGGCCGGTCCCACGGGATCGTGACCAGGCCTTCGTCCGGTTCGACGGTCTGATCAAGACCCTCGGCCGCAGTTACGACCCGCGCCTGGTGAGCTTCGACGAGGATTACCCGAACATCGGCGGGCTGACGCGGAACGCCTGGGACATTGACCGGAACCTCCTGGTGGGTCTCGGGCGGGAGGAGTGGGATCGGGTCGTGGAGGAGGTCCGTGCATCCATCACGGACCGGATCATCGAGGAGGCCGTGGGGAGACTCCCGGCGGCGCATTACGCCCTCGTGGGGGCGGATCTCGAGAAGAGCCTCAAA
>JASFRP010000190.1:0-6555 GCA_050114895.1 Gemmatimonadota bacterium | reverse complement strand
GTGGGACACCCCGAGGCGGAGAGACTGCCCCTGCCCGGGGGCGACGGCTGGAAGCGGTACGCCCTCCAGTTGGCCCCTGACGGCACGCTCAGCATCGTCATCGACGGAGCGCTCTTCTGGCGATCGGAAGCCCGTGCGGTGCCCATACGGGAAGGCGCGGAGCTCTTCGTGGACCTGGGGTCCCGATCCCTCGGGACCGAGGTGAAGCACGGGATCGTCAGGGTCTACTCCGGGGAAAAGTACGTGCTGAGGAGCAGCCTCCCGTGAGATGGTTGCTGGCCTTCGCACTTTCGGCGGCGGCGTGCGACCCCGACCGCGGCAGCGTGCGCCCTGATCCACCCCTTCCCTTCGCCCAGGAGCTCCAGGACGCCGTGGTCGATGCCCTGGACGACGGACGGGGGAGTCACCAGCTCGGGCTGTCGGCCGCGGCCTTCGTCCCGGGATTCGAGATCTGGTCGGGGGTGGCCGGCACGTCTCATCCGGGCGTGCCCGTCACGCCCACCACCCTCTTCGACGTCGGGAGCGTCGCCAAGAGCTTCGAGGCGGCCCTGGCGCTCGCCCTGGCCGACGAAGGCGTCCTCGGCCTGGACGATCCCGTTTCCGACTGGCTTCCGCCCCTTCCCCGAGTGGACGGCGCCATCACGGTCCGGCAGCTCCTGAACCACACGAGCGGGGTGTTCAACGTCTTCGAGAACCCCGCGTTTCCGTGGGTCGGCGCCGATGTCGATTACACCCGGGAGTGGGGGCTGGAGGAGATGTTCTCCACCTTCGTACTCGAGCCCTACGGGCGTCCCGGTACGGTCCAGCACTACTCCAGCACCAACTATCGGCTCCTCACCGTCATCCTCGAGGAGGCCACCGGGCAATCCGTCCCCCAGGGGATCCGGGATCGCTTCCTGGAGCCGCTTGGCCTCCACGACGCGTACATGACCATGGGCGATCCGCCCCCCGAGGGATTCCAGGTGGCGCACCCCATGGTGGATGTGGACGAGGATGGGACCCTGGATGACATCGCGGGACATTCCCTCCGGTGGATCGCCTCCCTGACCCACCCGGCCCTCTTCACGACACCCACGGACCTGGTCCGTTGGATCTCGGCCCTCTACTACCACCGGACCGTCCTCCCCAGGCATTCGCTGGAGGCCATGCTCTCCTATCCGCACCCCGAGGTGCTCGACCCGGAGGGCGGCAGGTACGGCCTGGGGGTGGTCGATTTCTCCGAGATCTTGGGGGCCAATGCCTTCGGGCACGCGGGCTCGGCCCTGGGCTATTCCGCCGCGGCTCTCTACCTGCCGGACCTCGGCGTGGCGATGGCCTGGGCCATCAATACCGGGGAGGGCCCGCCGGAGCTCGCCGCTACCCTGATGGGGAGCGTGTGGCGCTCGATGTCTGCCGTAGTGCTTCGGCACCTGGCCACGGAAAGCGGGTGAAGGGGAGACCTCCCGACCCCTCTTGCGTCGAGGCGATAGCCCAGTCCACACTCCGGGTCCGGTGTCGTCCATCGGTTCCAGCGGACGAGGCCGCCCCCCTCAGCGGGAGTGATGGCGATGACAGATTTGAAAGGATCCCCATCCCCCTGGTCCCCCGTGGACGCACTGCTGGTGGTGGTCCTCCTGGCGGGCCTGATCTTGTGGGCCCGCTTCCCGTCTCACCCGCCGGAGCCCGCCGGAGTGGATGTGCCGGAAACGGCCTTCTCGGCGGAGCGGGCCCTGGAGCACCTTCGCGTCATCGCTGCTGGGCCTCATCTCCCGGGCACGCCTGCCCACGGAGAGGTCCGTGGATATCTGGCCGAGACGCTCCGGTCCCTCGGCATCGAGACGGAAATCCAGTCCGCCACGTCGGTCCGGAGCAGGGGCGGAAGGATACGGGCCGTGGAGGTCTGGAACGTTCTCGGGCGGATCAGCGGGACGGACCCTACGGGCGCCGTCCTCCTCATGGCCCACTACGACGCCGTCCAGCATTCCTCCGGTGCCAGTGACGACGGCACGGGGGTCGCGGCCATCCTCGAGGCCCTCCGGGCCTTCCGCCAGGGCCCTCCCCCGAAGAACGACATCGTCGTCCTCATCAGCGACGCCGAGGAGTTGGGGCTCATGGGCGCACGAGCCTTCGTGGAAGGGCATCGGTGGGCCTCCGAGATCTCGGTGGTCCTGAACTTCGAGATGCGGGGGCACGGAGGCGCCTCCATGATGTTCGAGAACGGTCCCGAGAATGGTTGGGTGGTCAAACAGTGGGCGATGGCCGACCCCCATCCGGTGGGGAACAGCATGAGCCAGGACATCTACAGGCGCATGCCCAACGACACCGATTTCTCCCCCTTCCGGAACCGTGGGATCCAGGGCCTCAACTATGGCGCCATCGGCGGAGGAAACCTCTACCACCTCTCCCTGGATGATTTGAGCCACAACTCTCCCGCGACCCTTCAGCACCAGGGGATCCAGGCCCTGGCCATGACGCGGCATCTGGCCAACGCCGATCTTGCCCAGACCCACGCCCCGGACCTGGCCTTCGTCCGTGTGGCGCTCTTCGGCCTCATCATCCACCCACCAGGATGGAACTGGGTGGGCCTGGCCCTTGCCCTGGTCCTGGCGGGGTGCACTCTCCTCGTCGGCCTCCGAGCCCGGAGCTTCAGGGTGAAAGGCCTGGTTGCGGGTGTGGGCCTGGCGGCAGCCTCCCTCCTGCTTTCGGCCCTTGGCGGTTGGCTCGTCTTTCGGGGGGTTCAGGGATTCCATCCCGAATACGGCAGGCTGGTGGGAAGCAGCTTCCACAGAGAGGGGTGGTACGTTCTGGCGGTGGTGGCCGTGAGCGGCACCCTCTTCCTCAGGCTCATGGGTTTCGGGCGACGGTGGTTCAGCCTCTCGCAGTTGGGCTGGGGAGGAGCCCTTCTTCCTCTCCTTCTAGGGGTGGTGCTGGCTGGGGTGGCGCCTCTGGCGGCGTTGAACTTCGTGTGGCCGGTCCTCTTCGGGGAAGCCGCCCTCCTTCTCTTTGTCCTGCGGTTGGATCCGCCGCCCGAGGACGGGCTGGCCAGAAAGCTCGTGCTGGTGGGCCTCGGCCTCCTTCTCGTCCCGGTGGTGTTCGTCCTGGTCCCCGCAGCGGAGTCACTCTGGGTGGCCATGAGCATCTCCTTCGCACCGGTGCTGGCGGTCGTAGTCACCCTGACCCTCATCCTCCTCCTTCCCCTCCTGGCACCCCTCCAGCACCCGAACCGATGGTGGGCTCCCGTCCTGCTCGAGGCCTTCGCCCTCCTCTCCGTCGGAATCGGCCTCAGCCGGAGTGGGGCGGGTCCCGAGAACCCCACACCCACCTCTCTCTTCTACGTCATGGATCGGGACCAGGGCGCGGCCTGGTGGGCCACTTCGGATGGCTCGGGCGAGGCATGGATCCGGTCCAGGATCCCCGACCCCACCCTGAGGGAGGAGGAGGGAGCGTTCTACCCCCGAGGATATTTCACCGCCTCCGCAGAGCCGGCGGACGTGGCGGAGCCCAGGATCGAGGTCCTGGAGGACACGATGGGTGCGGGCCGTCGGATTCTCCGCCTCGGCATCACTTCCGCCATCGACGCCGAAGTGCTGGAACTCCGCCCGGCCGACAGTGGGGATATGGCCCTTCTGGGTGTGGGAGATTGGACCGCCGAGGAAGATCATGCCGGCGAATGGATCCTGGAGCACTGGGGAGATCCCGGCGGCCCGGTGGACGTCGAGATCTCCCTGCCGCCGGAGGCCGCGGGAGCCGAGCTCCTCCTCCGCGAGAAGACCTTCGCCCCACAGCGGATCCTTGGAGATGCACCCTTCCAGCGCCCCCCTCACCTTATCCCCGGCGCCCCTGGCCGGTCGGACAGCGCCACCTTCGGGACCACGATCCGGATTCCGCCCGGGGTCCGCTCTCCCTTTCCCTAAACCGCCGCGGGCACGAAGTTGCCACCCGAAGCCCGTCGTCCCGGGAAGGACCGTGGCGCACACCCACGACACCCTCCCACCAGGGACGGCTCCCAGATTCACGGCGAGGCAACCGAATGAGCGACGACTCCCCTTTCCGGTCCGGACGCCACTTCCTTCAGATCCCGGGGCCGTCCAACGTCCCGGACCGGGTCCTGCGTGCCATGGCGAGGCCTACCATGGACCACCGGAGCCCGGGGTTCGCCGAGATGACCCGGCGCGTTCTGAGCGGCCTCCAGACCATCTTCCAGACCCGGGAGCCCGTCCTTCTCTTTCCCTCCTCCGGCACCGGTGCCTGGGAGGCGGCGCTGGTGAACACGCTCTCCGCTGGAGACACCGTCCTGGCGTACGAGACGGGACACTTCGCCACCCTGTGGAAGAAGGTGGCGGAGCGTTTGGGGCTGAAGGTGGAGTGGCTGGAAGGAGACTGGCGGCACGGCGTGGATCCCGAAGCGGTGGAGGGAGCCCTGAGGAAGGATCACGGAAAAGAGATCAGGGCGGTCCTGGCCGTGCACTCCGAGACCTCCACCGGTGTGGCCAGCCGGATCCCCCAGATCAGGGAGGCCATGGACGCCGTCAGCCACCCCGCACTCCTCATGGTGGACACCATCTCCTCCCTGGGATCCATGGACTTCAGACACGACGAGTGGGGGGTGGACGTGACCGTGTGCTGCTCCCAGAAGGGGCTCATGCTCCCACCCGGCCTGGGGATGAACGCCATCAGCCCGAAGGCCGTGGAGGTCGCGACTTCGGCCACTCTGCCCCGGTCCTATTGGGCCTGGGATCCGGTTCTCACCATGAATGAGCGGGGGTTCTTCCCCTATACCCCCCCCACCAACCTCCTCTACGGCCTGGAGGAGGCCCTCACCATGCTCCTCCAGGAGGGGATGGAGAACGTCTTTCGTCGGCACCACCGCCTGGCCCAAGCCACCCGGCTGGCCGTCACCTCCTGGGGGCTCGAGCTCTGCTGTCAGAACGCCGAGGAGTACTCCGATTCCCTCACCGCCGTCTGGATGCCCGACGGTCACGATGCCGACGCCCTGAGAGCGCTCATCCGGGAGCGATTCGACATGTCCCTGGGAACCGGGCTGGGGAAGGTGAAGGGACGCGTCTTCCGCATCGGCCACCTGGGGGACTTCAACGAGTTGATGTTGGCGGGAACGCTGTGCGGGGTGGAAATGGGCCTTGGGTTGGCGGGTGTGCCCCATCGGAGTGAGGGTGTCGCCGCAGCCCTCGGCTATCTGGCCTCGACCTCGGCCTGATCCATGGACCCCGGGACCGCAGTCACCACGAACGTCGCCGTGGCGCTCCTGGGACTGGCCGGATGCGTCGTCCTCCTCCTCTTCCTCATCGCCCGGTGGAGGTGGCATGTCTTCCTGGCCCTCCTGGTGCCCATCCTCCTCTTCGGAGTTCTCCCGGGTGTGAACCGGAACAACTTCATCGAGGCCTTCGAGCTGGGGTTCGGAAAGACCCTGGGCTCTATCGGGATCGTCATCGTCCTGGGATCCATCATGGCGGAAGCCCTGCGACACACGGGGGCCGTCCAGGTCATCACCCGCTCCATGGTCCGGCTCGTGGGAGCCCGGCGCATGCCCTTCGCCCTCACCCTCTCGGGCTTCATCCTGGGGATCGCCATCTTCTCCGACGTGGCCTACGTGATCCTGAACCCATTGGTCCACTCGGCAGCCCATGCCATGGGAGTGGGGATCGGAACCATGTCCATCGGGCTCGTGGGAGCCCTTCAGCTCACACACGCCATCGTTCCCCCCACTCCGGGGCCCCTGGCCGCAGCGGCTCTGGTGGGGGCCGACATCGGAAAGACCATCATCTTCGGGTCCATCGCCTGCCTCTCCGGGGCGGTGGCGGCGTGGGTATGGGGAGAGCTCGTCATCGGCCCCCGGCTGAAGACGCCTGCCGACGAGGAGTTCAGGGGCGTGGAGCTCTTCGAGGAGCCGTCCGGGCCTCCCCTTCCCTCCACGCTGCGTGCCTACGCCCCCATCGCCGTCCCGGTGCTCCTCATCAGCGCCCAGAGCGTCGCCCATCTCACCCTCCCGGAGGGTCATCCGGTAAGAGGTATCCTGGGGTTCGTGGGGTGGCCCGTCGTGGCTCTGGGTCTCGGACTCGGGCTTGCGCTGCTGAACATGCGGGGAGCCGAAAAGAGGATGGAGACCACCAACCAGTGGGTGAGGGATGGGCTGAGGACCTCCGCCATGATCCTGGTGGTGACGGGTCTGGGAGGCTCCCTCTCGGAGATCCTGAAGGGAACGCCGGCGGTGGGATACGTGGCCGATCTCTTCTCCTCCTATGGACTCCCGGCTATCCTGCTCCCCTTCGTTCTGGGTGTGATCGGGAACATGCTCACCGGATCCACCACGGTGGGGGTCATCACCGCCGGGTCCCTGGTGGCCCCCATGTTGGGAGCCCTGGACCTCTCCCCGGAGGCGGCCATGCTCTCCGGAGCATCTGGCTCCGTCATCATCAAATACGTGAACTCCAGCTACTTCTGGGTCTGCACCTCACTCACCAAGCTGGAGCTGAAAGAAGCCCTCCTGGGCTTCGGGGGGGCGACACTGGTGGGCGGACTCGCCTCCTTCGCGACGGTCTGGGTGATGTGGGCAGCCGG